>CAXICH010000136.1:0-6208 GCA_964022245.1 uncultured Alphaproteobacteria bacterium | reverse complement strand
GTCTCGCCGAACGGGCTGAGACCGTCCCAGCGCGGGGCGTCGGTGGCGCTGTCGGCCCAGCTGGTGGTCTTTGAGTGCGTCAGGGTCATGTAGCGCGCGCCGGCGTCGTAGAAGACGCGCAGCAGGCCCAGCGAATCGGCGATGGAATAGCCCCCCTCCATGCCGATCAGGCTGGCGATCCGGCCCTCGCCATGGATGCGCTCGACGTCATCAGCGGTCAGGGCCAGTTCAAAGGCATCGGGATAGGCGACGATCAGCCGTTTCACGACATCGATCTGCTCGAAGGTCGCCCGGGCGGCCTCCAGCGGGGTCATGCTTGCGGGCACATAGACGGACCAGAACTGGCCGCCGACGCCCCCGGCGCGCAGACGGGCGATGTCCGTATGCAGGCGGGTACTGCCCGACAGATCCATCCTCAGGTCAACGCCCTGCGGATCGCTGTTGTACGCCTGACGCAGGGCCCAGGGCAGATCGTTGTGCCCATCGATCAGGGGGGCGGCGGCCAGAAGGCGTCGGGCGGTCGCCTCCTCCTGGGCCAGGGCCGGACCGGCGACGAGGGCGGCGACGGCCAACGACCCGGCCAGCAGCAATCTCAGGCGATACGGCATCGGACAACTCTCCCCTTGCGAAGGCGGCACTGTCCACGTGAGCGGCCATCCTTTCAAGCTGGAAGAAAATGTGCGCTTCCGTCGCGACGCCCTACCCCTGCCGCACGCCCGAAATTGGGACTAGAAGCGGAGCCATGAGCACACCGGCCCCCGACCTCGACACCCTGAAGACCGAAACCCGCGCCTGGTTCGAAGGCCTGCGCGACCGCATCCATGCCGCGCTGGAGGCGCTGGAGGACGCGGCGGACCCCGCCCTCTATCCGGGAGAGCCGGGCCGGTTCATTCGCACCGAATGGCAGCGACCCGAGGGCGGCGGCGGCGTCATGGGCATGCTCAAAGGGCGGCTGTTCGAAAAGGCCGGCGTCCACTGTTCAACTGTGCACGGCACCTTTCCCGAAGACTATGCGAAACAGGTGCCGGGGGCGGCGGAGGACCCGCGCTTCTTCGCCACGGGCATCAGCCTGATCATCCACCCGCGCAATCCCAGGGTGCCGGCGGTGCACATGAACACCCGCTTCATCGCCACGACGAAGGGCTGGTTCGGGGGTGGCGGCGACCTGACCCCGGTTCTGGACGTCGACCGAAGGGAAGACGCGCCGGACACACTCGCCTTCCATGCCGCCTACAAGGCGGCCTGTGACCGGCACGACCCGACCTACTATCCGCGCTTCAAGGCATGGTGCGACGAATATTTCTTCCTCGCCCACCGGAACGAACCGCGCGGCACGGGCGGAATCTTCTACGACCATCTGGACACCGGCGACCGGGCGGCCGACTTCGCCTTTACCCGCGACGTTGGCGACGCCTTCCTCGCGGCCTATCCCGACATTGTGCGCGGCCGGATGGGCGAGACCTGGACCGACGGCGAGCGCGAGGAACAGCTGGTACGCCGCGGCCGCTATGTCGAGTTCAACCTGTTGTACGACCGGGGCACGACCTTTGGCCTGAAGACCGGCGGCAATGTCGAGGCCATTCTCAGCTCCATGCCGCCCGAGGTGAAGTGGCCGTGAGGTCCGCGCGTCAGCTGTAGAAGTTGACGCGGTGGCAGGCGCGTTCCTGGCAATAGTAGACCGCGCCGTTGCTGGTGACATAGCTGCCGGTCTCGACGGACTGGGCGCGGGTCGGGGCGGCATTGAAGGCGAGGCCGATGAGCACGCCAAGCCCGATCAGGAGGGCGGCGAGGAGGAGGTCACGGGCTTTCAGGGTCAGGGTCATGGCGGGTCTCCGGTTCGAGACCTGACGCTAGCCGATTTTCCGGGACGCGCACCTGACGAATGCTCACCGCCCGAGGAAGGTGCGGATCCAGTTGGCCACGGCGTCCCGGTCGTTGGCGGCCTTGAGCGTCTCGAGGGCCGGGTCGACGCGGTCGGCACCGATGCGGTCGCGACGGCCTTCGGCCAGGGCGGCGGCAAAGTCCGGGGTGAATTCCGGATGGCACTGCATGGAGATGGCGTCGTCATCCCAGGCGAGACCGGCGAAGGGGGTGAAGTCGCTGGCAAGAATCACGCGCGCCGCAGCGGGCTTTTCGAGCACCTGATCCTGATGCGAGACGGGGATGGCGATGGTCGACAAGGGCGGCTGCATCCACGGTTCGGTCGCCTGAACGGCATAGCGATGCAGGCCGACGCCCCAGCCCTTCTCCGATTGCTCGACGCGGCCAGCCAGCGCCTGGGCCATGGCTTGGTGGCCGAAACAGACGCCAACCATGCGGGTCCGGCCCTTGGCCGAGGCAATCCATTGCAACAGGCGCTCGATCCAGGGCTCGCCGTCATAGACCCCGGCAGGCGAGCCGGTGATGATCACCCCGTTAAAGGCCTCGGGGTCCGGCGGCGGGCTGTGGCGGACATCGATGCTTCGCGTGTCGAAACCCTCGCCAAGCAACCGCACGAACATCTGCGGATAGCGGCCGTGTTGCGGCGAAAGGTCGGAGGGGGGCGCCCCGGTCTCAAGGATGGCGATGCGGGGCCTGGGGGTCTCGGTCATGCCGTCGATATGGCCCGCGAAGCGCGACTTGGTAAGGGGGATGGGGTATGGAACGCCCATGTCCGTTGCCGATTCCGACGCCGTCGTCCTGATCAACGTCTACAAGTGCGAACCTGCGAAACAGGATGCGCTGATGGAGGCGTTGACCCTCATGGTCGGGCGCCAACGCGGTCTGGACGGGTTTGTGTCGGCGACCCTGCACCGGGGCGTCAACGGCAAGGTCTGCGCGGTGCACGGGGTGTGGAACAGTCGCGAGGACTGGAAGGCCATGACCCGGCATCCGGCCATCGTCGAGGCCATGAGCCCGATCATGGGCATCGCGACCTTTGAGCCCAATCTGTACGAGCCGGGCGAGACGTTCGACTGAGGCCGGTCAGGCCCACCAGACCTCGGCGCGGGCGCCGGTGTCGCCCAGCGTTTCCGCCACCCAGCCACAGACTTCCTGTGCCACCGCCTCAGCCCCATCGGGGGGGTTAAGCATGACGAGGGTGCAGCCGTTCATCTTCATTGGATTGGTGAGCGGTCGCAGGCGGGCCTCGGCCACCAGAACGCGGCGTGCGCCCGCCCGGGCCAGACGCCGGAGGAAACCGTCAAAGGTCTCCATGTCCTTGAGTGGCGTCCAGATGGCGACCGTCGCGGCCGGGTCCCGCAGAACCACTGCCGCCGCCGCGTCGGCCGCGCGTTGATAGTCGTCGGCCTGTTCGAACGGGGGATCGATCAGCACCAGCGGCCCGCGCACATCTGCGGACGCCCCGGCCAGCGCCTCATAGCCATCCCCGGGCCGGCCCTCGGCCGCCGGGTAGTCCGCCAGCGCCTGCTCCAGCAGATCGACCACCGGAGGGTTCATCTCAAAGCCGACGTAGGCGTCGCCGTCGCCCAGCCGCCGGGCGACCAGCAGGGGCGAGCCCGGATAGAAGCGGACGCCACCGTCCGGATTAAGGGCGGCGACCTCTTCCGCCAAGGCCTTGATGGCGGGTGGCAGGGTGTCGCTGGCCATCAGCCGGGCGACGCCCGCCTCGGCTTCCCGCGAGCGGACCGCGTCGCCGGTCAAGTCATAGAGGCCGGCCCCGGCGTGGGTGTCGATGACGGTCAGCGGCCCGCGCGCCTGCATCCGGTCGACCAGCCACAGCAGCAGGGCATGCTTGACCAGATCGGCAAAGTTTCCGGCGTGAAAGCTGTGGCGGTAGTTCATGGGCCGGGGCTAACCCTTTCGAGGGTCAGGGGGCAATCCTGACCAAAGCTGATGACGCCCGCTATGGCATTGCACGGCCGCGACGGGAATGCTGAATTCCGGCGGGCCCCGTGGGGGCTGTGTCGAAAGGGTGGATCATGAAGTGGCTGGCCGTTGCAATCACCGCCTGGGCCCTCGCCGGGGCAGCACAGGCGCAGGACTGGGTGTATGCGGCCCACGGCGGCGGTTCGGCCCAAGGGTATGACGCCGACAGTGTGACCCGCAGCGGGACCCTGCGAACAGCGGAGATCGTGGTCGTGGCGGCCGCAACCCAGACCCTGCCGAGCGGGCGCACCTGGGATTATCTTGCGACCCGGGAAGAGTTCGACTGCACCAATTTCCGGCGGCGGGTCATGGTCTCCACGACCCACCGGTTCGGCCAGCCCCAGCCCACAGAGGTCCACACAGAGCCGGGCCAGTGGCTGGAGCCAACGGTCGCCGGATCGGTCTCCGGGATCCTGGTCCGGTCGATTTGCTCGGGCACGCGACCGGACAGCATGGGCTTTACCACGGCCGAAGAATTCGCCCGGGCCGCCCGGCGCGTCTTCGAGGGCGGCGCCACCTAGGCCGAGGCGGGAGGAACCGGGGCGCCGACGGCCGCGTTGCCGATCCGCCATGACCCGTGACGCGCCGCAATGACGGCCTCCCTCCTCAGCGATACCGACAGCGAGCTGCCGCCCGGCCTGTGCTGGTGCAGCGACGAACAGCCGGGCTTTGGCCGCCGGCGAGCGGGCAAGGGGTTCACCTATCTGGATCGCAAGGGCGAGGTGATCCGCGACCCGAAGGTCCGCGCGCGCATCAACGCCCTGGCCATTCCCCCCGCCTGGACCGATGTCTGGATCTGCCCCCGCTCCAACGGCGATATCCAGGCCATTGGACGCGATGCGAAAGGGCGGAAGCAGTACCGCTATCACGCCGACTGGAGCAGCCACGCCTCGGAGTCGAAATTCGACCGCATGCCGGCCTTCGCCCGCGCCCTGCCCCGTCTGCACGAGCGGGTCGAGGCCGATCTGAACAAGCGCGGGCCGTGTCGCGACAAGGTGCTGGCGACGGTCGTGCGGCTGCTGGAGCTGACGTTGATCCGGATCGGGAACGCCCGCTATGCGAAGCAGAACCGGTCCTATGGGCTGACCACGCTCAACAAGCGGCATCTGGAGGTGGACGGGGCCTCGCTGACCTTCGCCTTTCGCGGCAAGAGCGGCCAGAGCCACGAGGTGTCGGTGCGCGACCGGCGGCTGGCGCGCGTGATCCGCACCCTGCGCGAACTGCCCGGCCAGCCGGTGTTCCAGTACCGCGCCGACGAAGGAGAGATGGCGACCGTCACCTCGGACGCGGTCAATGCCTACATCCGCGAGGCGATGGGCGAGGACTTTTCCGCCAAGGATTTCCGCACCTGGGCCGGCACCCTGTCGGCGGCGCGGGTGCTGTGCGAGGTCGAACCGCCGACCTCGCCTGCCGATGCCCGGCGCAAGATCGTCGCCTGCTGCCGGACCGTGTCGGGCCTGCTGGGCAACACGCCGACGGTGTGCCGGTCGTCCTATATTCATCCCGCCGTTCTGAAGGCCTTTGAAGAGGGCCGCCTGGCCGGGGCCCTGCCCGGCCCCGAGGCCAAATCCTTCGAGACTCGCCTGCGGCGGATGCTGGCGGAATAAGGCCGCAAAGCTAACTGCCTATTCACTTGAGCGGGACGCGGAACAGCGGTTTACGGGCCTCTCCTGTCGGAGGGAAACCTGAAAATGAAACTGTCCAACCTGTTCCTGCGTCTGGCCGTCGCCCTTGCCCTGCTGGGCGTCGGCCTCGGCTTCTTCATGGGCGCGACCCACCAGTTCCTGCTGTCGCCCGTCCATGCCCACATCAACCTGCTCGGCTGGGTGTCCATGTTCCTGTACGGCCTGTTTTACCGCGCCGCGCCCGACGCGGCGGCGGGCTGGCTACCGAAGGTCCATGCGGCCCTCGCCATCCTGGGCCTCCCCGTCATGATGACCGGCCTGACCATCCAGCTGCTGGCCGTGCCGTCGCTGATGGCGCTGGTGCCGCCGATGATGATCGCCGGGCCGACCCTGGTGGTGCTGGGCATGGTTGCCTTCGCCGCCGTGGTGTTCCGCGCGACAGACGGCCGGGCGGTGGCCGCCTGATCAGGCGGCCTTCGACCAGTCGAGCACGACCTTCCCGGACTTGCCGCTCTTCATCACCTCGAAACCGTCGCGGAAGTCGGCGTAGTTCAGCTGGTGGGTGATGAGCGGCTCAAGGTCCAGCCCGGCCTTGAGCAGGCCCAGCATTTTGCGCCAGGTGGTGAACATCTCGCGGCCGTAGACACCCTTGATCGTCAGCGCCTTGAGGATGATGGCGCCCCAGTCGGTCTCCATCGGCTTGGACGGAATGCCCA
>CAXICH010000135.1:0-6232 GCA_964022245.1 uncultured Alphaproteobacteria bacterium | reverse complement strand
TTCGGGGTGTCGTTCGAACAGGCGGCGCACCGGCTGACCACCCTGTCGCGGCCCACGGCGCGAGGCGTCCCGTTCTTCCTGATGCGGGTCGACCAGGCGGGCAATATTTCGAAACGCTATGCCTCGGGGGCGTTTCCCTTCTCGCGCTTTGGCGGGGCGTGCCCGCGCTGGCGGCTGCATGCGGCCTTTCGCACGCCGGGGCGGATCGTCACCCAGATCATCGAGACGCCGGAGGGCGGGCGCTGGTTCACCCTCGCGCGCACGGTCGGGCGGCAGGGGGACGGGGCCGAGGATGGACAGGATCTGGCCATCGGCCTGGGGTGCGAGCTGAAACATGCGCCGCGGCTGGTCTACAGCCGCGGGCTGGACCTGACCGCGCCCGAGGTCACGCCGATCGGACCGGCCTGCCGGCTGTGCCTGCGCCACCCCTGTGCCGAGCGCGCCGCCCCGCCGCTGGACCGGCCGCTGGCCGTCGACGACTGGACCAAATCGGTCAGCCCCTATCCGTTTGAGGCCTGACACGAGGATCAAGGGCCGCCGCCCTGCTTCAGTAACCGGCGGCGCTGGGCGCGGTTGAGGGGTGGGGTGGGCTGTGACGCCGGGGGTGGCGTGGAGTCCCGCAAAACAGACTCCACTTTCTCCACTTTCGAGACGGACTGCCGGGCGTGGAGCGCGGCCATATGGGCCTCGGCGGCGCGGACGATGGCCTCGCTTTCGCGCAGGGCGTCGAGGCTCTGCTGATGGGCGGCGCGGCGGCGCTCGGCGGCCCGGGCCTGGTTTTCGGCGGTGGCTGTGGCCTTCAGCTGGGCATGGACCCGCGTCCAGCGCGCGGCACCGGCCGCATCCCCGGCATCCAGCGCGGCGCAGATGCGGTGCCAGACCTTGTCGAGCGCGGTCCACAGATCATCGACTGGCTGATCCAGATCGACCGGCGCGGGCGGCGGCAGGGGCGCGGCCCGGCGGGGATGGTCGCGGCGCAACCACCCCTCACGCGCGGCGCGCTGCCAGAAGGTGGATGGCGACAGCGCCAGCTCGCGACAGACCATGGCGGCGGTCGACCCCGCCAGATAGGCCTCGCGCGCGACGCTCCAGACGTCGTCGGGGGCGGGTGATGAGGGGGCAGCCTGTGTCATGCCGGGAGGCTGGCACGCGGGTGCGTCAGAAACGGACGGGGGGTGTGAGATGGACGCGCGGGGCTCGCTGTGTTGGGATCGACGCTGAAGTTTGCGGAGGGAGTCGTTATGAGACGACTGGCAAGCATACTGGCAGCCACAGCCTGTTCAGTCATGACCTTCACAGCGTGCGCGACACGTCCGTCGTCGGACATGCATGTCGCCCCCGAGAGGTCAGATGTACGGCAGATCGTCGAGGCGATCGCGGCTCTGCCCCCGGGAAGGGCCAGCGGCCCACGGCAGCAGACACTGTTTGACCAGCTGATTGCCATGGGGCCGGAGGCCGTGCCGACACTCGTGGCTCTGATGGATGATCGACGCCCGTTGCCATGGTCGGTCCTTGCCCTTGAGAACCACGCGCCCAATGCGTTTGAAGATGTGCGGCTCTACGGCCCCGATCTGATGGTCGACGCTATTGCGGCAGCGCTCAATCAGATCACCGGTGAGCATTTCGGCTTCATTTACAACGGGGGCACCGAGGCGGAGCGCGCAGCCACCGTCGCCGGGTGGCGGGAGCGGTATGGGGTGCTCCCCCTCGACCGAGTTGAGGAGACGGCCCGGTGACCACGGCAACTCCGTCATATGCCTTCCGCCCGTGGGTGATCGCCCTGATCTATCTGGTGGGGGTGGCCCTGTGCCTCGTGCCGACGATGTGGATCCTGAAGTGGTACGGGCTTGCCGTGCCGATCGTGGTCGCGTGGTCCGCGGTGGCGGTCTTCACCATCTACCGCAGCCGGAAGCGCGCGCTGCTGGGAATCACACTGGGCTTTCTGGGTGGGCTGCTGATCTTGATGCTGGCCGAAGTGGCGGCTTGAGTGCCGCTGCAGATGGTGCCGTGAGATCCTGAGGCTATTCGGGCGCGACCGTGAGCTGGTGCCGCAACGCGTTCAGGCGGCCCTGCATTACCCAGACGCCGATGATCCAGTAGACCATCAGCAAGAAGGTGCCCGCGACCTTTTGGAAGGGCGGCTTGGGCTCGCCTTTTTCGAAGGCGACAAGGGCGGCGGAGGCTAGCCACAGGGAGGCAATCAGGCATCCGAAGGTGGCAAACCAGACGAGCCCAACGACTGTCATGGGCCCATCCGCAAAATTTCCGAGCGCGATGTTGCCGACAAAAATGACGGGGAGGAGAACGATACCAAGACCTGCAAGGTAAAAGACAAAATCCCGACCGGGGCCGCTGTTGGGCCGCGTGAGTCTTGACGCCGTATAGATCCCATAGATCCAAGCGAGGGGAAGCAGAGCCAGCCACATCGACATGATTGCGCCGATGGCCATGATCTCGACGCTCACGGTCATCGTTGCGATTGGCATGGCGAAGGCCACACCCATGATCGCGACGAACCAGACCGGGCGGATGAAGGCGAACTTCGCAGGAAAAGTCATCGTCGTCTCTTGCACTGGAATCTTCGGGGAGGTGGACCCTGCCCTGATTAAATCAGAAAGGCCGGCACGATCACGCCGTCTTCCAGACGGTCGAGCGGCGTGAGGACGAAGGCCTGGACCGTACCCTCCACGCGATAGACTTGGCTGAGGGTGCCGTCGGCACGGAGAGTGTGTCTGCGGCAGTATTCCGTGTCGTCCTTCAGCCCCTGATCCGGCGAGAGGCCCGCCTCCTCGGCGAACATGCGGGGCCAGAACCACCAGTAGCGCTCGGCGTCGGCGGGGGTGACGGTGTGGTCGTCGGGATCACCCCAGCGGCCCGAGCGGGTCAACCACATGCGGGGCTTGCCCTTGATCGCCCATGAGGTGGTGCACAGGGCCTCCCCCTCCACGCGGAAAGCGCGGGTCTGGCAGGTCTTGACCGTAGTGTAGCCCTCGGCTTCTGCCTTGTCGTTCAGGCTTTCAAGCAGGGGCCGAAGTTCCGCCACAGTCTGGAGATTGCCCGCCGTCCCGCGCGCGAGGGCGTTCGGGATCCAGGCGATATCGGAGCCCCCGCATTCCTCGATCTCGCCGCGCTCGAAGTCATAGCGGGCGATGCTGCTGCAGCCTCGTAGGGCGACATTGCGCGTGCACCACCAGCCTTGGCCCAGGGTTTCGGCCAGCTCGGCAGCGGTCAAAGGCTCAGCCGGAGAAGGCGCGGCGATCAGGGTGGCGGCGAGGGCGAGGGCAACGGACATGGGGCGATCCTGCACCGCCCCGTCGGCAGATCAAGCGTTTAAGCGCTCACTCCGTCAGAACCACCCTGCCCTCCTCGACCCGGTGCGGGATGCCGGCGGCGAGGAGGAGGTCCGCGAGGGCGGTGACGGGGTCGGGGGTGCCGGTGTCGAGGAAGGTCTCGATGCGGGCGCGCAGGGTCGGGTCGCCCGAGACGGCGTCGAGGTGGTCCAGCCATTCGGTGCGGGTCAGGACGCCGTCCTCGCGGTTGGCGTCGATCAGCGGCCGGAGGAAGTCGAACCAGTCACCGCCGGTGGCGCGCTGCTGGGCGCGTTCGGCGACGAGGGCGAAGACGGCGCCACAGGCGTAGAAGGCCCGGTGATCGCCAAGGGCGGCGGCGCCCTGGATGGGCCGGACGGCGAGGACGGCGCAGTCGTCGACCTCTTGCTGCAGCATGCCGAGGGCGTCGTATGAGGGGTTGAGGGCCTTTGTAGCGCGCACGGCCATCAGGTCGGCCCCGCCCTCGGTGATCCAGGAGTCGCGCGAACGCTCATAGCGGACGGTCTGGCCCAGCCAGAAATGGGCGCTCTCGTGGCCGATAAACCACTGGATATAGGCGGCCGACTCGTCGGAGGGCTCGGCATTGCCGATACCCTCGAAGCTCATGACGATCAGTCCGGGCAGGACGCTGCCGCCCATGCTCTGAAGGCCCGGCGTGGGACCACCCCAGCTGGCCATGATGGTCGGGCGGTCGGTCTGGCCGGGGCCGAGCCGGCGGGCGTAGTAGTCGGCGACGCGCGGCGCCCAGCCTTCGATCGCAGCGCTGATCCAGGGGGGCAGTTGGGGATCGGCGACGGTGACGATGCGGTCGGCCGCCTTCATCCGGGTCTGGCCGAACAGGACATAGAGGGTGCCGTCCTCGGTCACGGCCTCGCGCCGGCGCTCGCCCTGGACCAGCACCGGGCCGCTGCGGTCGCGCCAGCTGATGCGGGCGTTGCGGATGTCCAGATCCTGGCCGTTCAGGTCCTCGGGGAGGTCGCGGGCGACCTCCAGAGACGGCAGGGCAAAGACGTCGAAGGCCCCCGAGAACAGGGCGACCGAGCCGTCGCTGAAGGTCAGCACCGGATAGTCGGCTTCGAGATTGTGGTTGCGGGGCGAGATCTGCAGCCGGACGCGGCGCGGCACGGGACCGCCGTCGAGACTGCGCAGGACGTCGAGGTGGCCGACGCGCTCCAGCACCACGCCCGGGGTGACGACGGTCCAGTCGGCCGGGCGCCAGGGCTGGCGCAACTCCATCGTCAGCGACGACCGGATGAAGGCCCAGACCGGGGCGTCTTCGCTGAAGGTGTAGTCCACGCTCCACTGGTCGCCGTCCCGCATGACCGATACGTCGGCACCCGGGATGTCAGCCTCCGCGAGGGCGACCGGCGGGACAGCGGATGTCGGCGCGCAGGCGCCCAGCGTCAGGGGCAGGATCGCGGCCAGGGCGGCGGAGGCGGCAAAAAGACAGCGCATGAAGATCCCTCGTGGATGCGCGGCACCCTAGCGGGCAATCGCCAAGCGTCACCTTATGGTTTGGTCATGCTTCGGTCGGATTGAGGGCCTGCTGCGCCGCGGCCAGGGCCTCGGTCATGGCGGTCCTGAGCCGGTCAGGGGCGAGGATGCGGACCTGATGCCCCCAGGTGAACAGGTGCCAGGCCAGTTCGCGCATGCCCGAGGCGGTAAAGCGCACGCGGACCGAGCCGTCGGGCAGATCCTCGAGCGTCTGGGTGGGGTGCCAGCGCCAGGCCCGGGCCTCGTCGGCGCCCTCGGGCAGAACGAGCAACTCCACCTGCTCGACCTCGTCCTGATAGATGCCGAAGGAGCGGGAGGCGAAGGCTTGGAGGTCGAAGCCCTCGGGCGGGCGGGCGGTGCCCTCCTCGACCGTGATGGCGCTCATCCGGTCGAGGCGGAAGGTCTGGATGCGGCCGCTCTCGCGATCGGCGGCGACCAGATAGTTGGCCCGGCCGAACATCAGGCCGCAGGGGGTAACGATCCGTCGACGCGAGGGAGCGCCGGGGCGGCTGTACACGAAACCCAGCGGCCGCTCCGCGAGGACGGCATGGCGGATGGGGGTCAGCTCGGCCTCGTCCGCCGTGGGGCGCGGGCCAGCCTGAACGGCGATGGTCTCGGCCCGGACGAGGGCCTCGAGATCCGGCGCCAGACGATTGAGGGTGGTCGAGCGCATGGCCGATTTGATCTTGCGCTCCAGCCCTTCCAGCGCGGCGGCCCGGCCCGGTTCGCCCGACAGCCTGAGGCCCGACGCGGCCTTGGCCAGTTCGACCAGTTCTCCCGCGGTGGGGGCCTGTTCAAAGGCGGACAGGCCGCCGCGAATGCGCCAGCGCTTGTGCGGGGGGTCGGAGACCTCCTCGACCGCCGGGAACATCATCAGGACGGCGTCGCGCATGCGCTCGGCCGTGCGGCGGCTGACGGCGAGATCACGCGCCATGTCGTCGAGCGACAGGCCTTCGGAACTGGCCGCCAGACGGCGGGCCAGGTCGAGGATCAGCGCTGCCTTGTCATGCCGCATGGGAGCTCCGGATGCCTACGACCGTTTCTGACGTATGTGTGCGCCATTCTATCCTTGTCATCAAGCGCCGGAGCGATCCGGCCCCGCAAACAAGGATCAGACCCATGTTCCAAGCTTCCCCCACCCCCCGCCCGACCCGCCTGGCCGACCGCTATCTGACGGTGCCGTGCGATGCCGATGGCTGCAGCGATCTGGCCGTCATCTGGGACCGGCTGGAAGAACAGGTGGTCGATGTGATCAACCTGTCGGCGACGGCGGGCTATACGGTCGAGGACCAGCTGTGGGACGAAGCGCGCTGGACCCCCGGCATCAGCGATCAGGACAGCTGGATCCCGGCGATGGCCGCCTGATCCGCGAGCGCGCTTGCGATCCGGGGCCGGGGCCGCTAGCCCTC
>CAXICH010000134.1:0-6238 GCA_964022245.1 uncultured Alphaproteobacteria bacterium | reverse complement strand
GTGCTGGGTGTCGGCATCTATATGGGGCTGGAGCTGTTCGTGCGGCCCAGTGACATGTTCGCCATCGCGCCGGGGGTGCCCGAATGATGATGCAGGACCTGCCCCCTCCGCCGCCGCCCGTGGTCGCCGGGGCGCCCGCCCCGGCCATCAGCGGCGACCCTTCGGTCGCCACCGGCCGCATTCTGCGGATCTCGGCCGCGCTGACCGATACGGAGGTCCAGGTCGACTCGGGCTTCACCGGCGCGTCGATCGTGCTGTACGGCGCGGTGTTCAACCCGACCGACACGCCCGCCGATGTGGTCGTGGTGGTGCGCGGCCCGGACGCGCCCGTGCGTCTGGTGCGCAAGTCGCAGACGGCCGGCGTCTGGCTGAACAGCCGGCCGGTACTGTTCGAGGGCGCGCCCGGCTTCTACATGACGTCGTCGACCCGCCCGCTCAGCGACATCGCCAATTTCGGCCAGCTGCGGCGGCTGGGTGTGGGGCTGGATCACCTGCGCATTGCTGCCCCGGAAGAGCGCCGGACCGTGACCCGCTATGGCGTGCGGGATGTGGTCATCAGCCGTCTGGGCGAGGACTACCTCGACTGGCGTCGCGCCGTGATCCGCCTGCGTGAGACGGAGGGCCTCTATGCGGCCGATCCGCAGGGCGTGCGCTTTGTCGACGACGGCCTGTTCCGCGCCGAGGTGGTGTTGCCGACCAGCGCCCCGACCGGCACCTATCACGCCGAGGTCTGGCTGTTCCAGGACGGCGAGCCGGTCTCCAGCGCCGAGCTGGAACTGACCGTCGAGAAGGTCGGCATCGAGCGCGGCATCTATGAGTTCGCCCAGACCCGACCGTGGTCCTACGGCATCCTGTGCGTCATCCTCGCCGCCTTCACCGGCTGGGGGGCGAGCCGGGTGTTCCGGAGGAACTAGGGCCGACCGTCAATCTCTGCGACGGCGGTAATCGGCGACGATAGTACCGGGGTCATTTCCCAGATCACGGCCTGTGGGCTTGGCTCCATCACACACCACCGCGCGAACCTCAGCCATCGGCGTACCGGCGACAATGGGATCCCACGCTTCGCTCTCCGGGGTCGTGCTTGCGTATCGTCCGTCCGCATAGAAGCCGACACCCTTGACGACTGTAGCTGTGCTGTTGCGGCAGTCGATAATCATGGCCATGGCCAAATGCGACAGGTTCTCGGTTTGCTGCATGACTTCGGTCGTCATGCCCACGATGGTGGTCACCGAGCCGAGGTCACCTTCACGGCGGATTGAGCCATTGGCCAGAAACAGGAAGGTGCTGTCCGACTCGAGAAGCAGGGTGTACGGCCCCGCGAGCGCCTGTGATTCCTGGGCCAGGGTGGGGCTGGCCGCGATCAGACAGGTCCCGAGGGCCATCAGCCTGAGGCAGGTGAATCGACGCATGGACCGGTCTCCGGATTGGCTGCGGCGCCAAACTAGCGACGCCGGTTTGCGGTCGCCACCAGGTTCTGTCAGCCCGTCGTCTCAGCTCGCCGCGAACTCGCTCAAGGCATCCATGACGGCGCGGTTCTGGTCGTCGGTGCCGATGGTGATGCGGAGCGCCTCCGGCAGGCCATAGCCGCCGACCGGGCGGACGATGATACCCTTCGTGTTCAGATAGGCATTGGCGGCATTGCACTGGTCCACATCCTTGAAGCGGACCAGCACGAAATTGCCGGCACTGGGCAGGACCTGAAAGCCGAAGCCGCGGATGGCCTGGGTCAGGCGCGGACGCCAAGTCTGGATCAGCTCGCGCGAGGCCTGCTGGTGCGCCTCATCCCCCAGCGCCGCGACCGCCGCCTCGATCCCGGCGACCGAGACATTGAACGGCAGGCGGATGCGGTCGACCGCCTCGGCCACCTTCAGCGGCGCATAGCCATAGCCGATGCGCAGGCCGCCGAGCCCGTGGATCTTGGAGAAGGTGCGGGTGACGACGATGTTGTCGCTGTCGCGGGCCAGGTCGAAACTGCTCTGCCAGTCGGGCTCGGTGACATATTCGGCATAGGCCTCGTCGATCACCAGAATGACATCCGGCGACAGGGCGGCGTGCAACTGGCGGATTTCCTCGGCGGTATTGTAGCTGCCGGTCGGGTTCGACGGGCTCGAGACATAGACGATGCGGGTGCGGTCATCGACCTGGCCCAGAATGGCCTCGGGCGTGAGTTTATAGTCCGGCTCGGGCGCCAGCTTGACCTCGGCCTGGTTGGCCTTCGCGGAAATGCGATAGGCGAGGAAGCCGTACTGGCCCGAGACGATGTTGTCGCCGGGCGTCAGATAGGTCTGGTTCAGCAGGGCGAACACCTCGTCCGAACCGTTGCCGAAGATCAACCGCTCGGGCTCAAGGCCCATCTTGTCGGCCACCGCCGAACGCAGTTTCGCTGCCCGGCCGTCGGGATAGATGTGGATGCCGCTGACCGCATTGGCATAGGCCTCGCGTGCCTTTTCGCCGGCGCCCAGCATGTTCTCGTTCGAGGACAGCTTCATCGGCTCGGCCACGCCGTCGATCTTGGACTTGCCGCCGACATAGGGGGCGATGTCGAGAATGCCGGGCTTGGCGGCGGGCACCTTGGCGTCGGTCATGGGGTCCTCGCGGGGTCTGAATTTCAGAAAAGGGGAGCAGCGCCGATGACGCCGGTCAGGGTGCCGGGCAGGCCGTCCAGCCGCCCGTCGTCGGCCTGCACATAGCCTGCGATCATCATCAGCTTCAAGCCGCCGGTTGCGATCAGCGGCGCGGCGGCCAGGCCATTCAGGCCCAGAACCTCGACCAGACGGGTCTCGGGCATAGGCGAATCTGTGACCCAGAAGGTGCGGTCATCGCCGGTCGGCTCGGGGCAGCCGCGCCCGATCATCAGGGCCTGAGGCAGGCGGGCCGCCGTGTCGGGCAGGGCACCGATGACGTGGACGTCGGGCAGGGCCAGCAGTCGTCCCCACCAGGCCGTGACCCCGGCCAGATCCATCAGCACCCGCGCACCGCCGGCCGCCTGTTTCAATCCATCCTCGGCCTTCGCCAACCGCTCGAACCCCAGCCCGAACCGGTCGGCGGCCAGCAGCGCCGACAGCCCGCCGTGCACATGCAGGGGCCCGGAGACGGCGCCTTCCATCCGGCCCAACACGGCGCGAACTGTGACCTTCTGATCGGCAGGCAGGGCATTCAGCGTCCGGCGCAGGTCCGCCGTCGCCTCGCCATCGCCAGACGGGGGCGTCAGATCGGAAATCGCTTCCACCAGCCGCTTCAGGTCGGTCGCGGCCATCAGAACAGCCGGGGCGCGGGGGCAAGGGTAAAGGGGCCCAGCCAGGTGCGACCGTCGCGGAACTCCAGCGTCAGGGACACGGGCGCGCGTTCGGCCACAGCGGCGGCCCCGGCGGCAGCGGCGGCCTGGGCGCGGTCCACCGCGCCATCCTCGGTGCCCGCCAGACCGGCCAGAGCGGGCGCGGCGCGTTCGGCCCGCACGCTGAGGCTGCCGTTCAGTCGCCCGTCCTCGTCGGCCACCAGCGGCCCCCCGGTCAGCAGGGCGCGGCTGTCGCCGGACTGCAGCTCGACCCGGACATTGGCGAACCGGCCCCCGGCCTGTGTCCAGGCGTGGAAG
Source organism: uncultured Alphaproteobacteria bacterium (assembly GCA_964022245.1). GTDB lineage: Bacteria > Pseudomonadota > Alphaproteobacteria > Caulobacterales > Caulobacteraceae > Brevundimonas. The sequence continues at coordinate 2,646 of CAXICH010000134.1, read as the reverse complement.
ACGCCCGCGCCGTCCATGCCGGTCAGGGCCCCGGCGCGCTCCAGCGTCACCTCGGTGCGCACACTCAGCCGTCCCTCGTCGGTGAGTCGATCGACAGGCCCCGCCTCGCGACCCCGGCCCTCGACCATCTGGAACAGCACATCCAGGTCGTCGGCTGCGGGCGCAGGCGCATCAGCGTCCCGGGGTCGGGCCGTCGCCGGGCGCGCTTCCAGCGTCAGGCGTTCGGCGGCCGAAATCGGAAAGGCCTCGGCTCCCGGTTCGGCGCGGAAGGTGGGTTCGATCAGCTCGAGCGCCATCTGCGGCCAGGCCTCGGACACGTCGCGCACGCTCATGCGGATGGCGTCGGCGCGCACGAACACCCGGCCCTTGTTGCCGCGCAACATCGTCAGGCCGTCGGGGGCGATCACCACCCAGTGCAGCGGCGCATAGGCGTTGGCCTCGGCCACCAGTTCGGGGGCCCGTGCTCCATGTCCCGAAGGCGCAACCACCTCGACATCGCGCAGCGCCAGTCGGGCGCGGAAGGGCCAGCCGTCGATCTCGATCCGGCCATGTTCGATCGTCCACCCGGCCTCGCGCAGCCCTTCGGCGCGCGTCAGCACCTCGCGCTCGATCCGCTGGGTCAGCACAAACCACCAGCCGGTCCAGGCGACCAGCAGGGCCAGCACCACGATCAGCGGGATGAACAGGCCGCGGCGGCTGTGGCGTGGGGCAGGCGTGTCGGCGGTCATACAGGGGTCCTGTCGTCATCGGGTCCGAGGAACCGGGAAAGGGTGGCGACCGCTTCGGCCAGCTCCATGCGCTCGACCTCTACACCGGGGGGCAGGCCGCCGAAAAGCCGTGTGGGGCAGGCCGCATCCAGCATGACGAAGACCCCCTTGTCGTCAGCGCGCCGGATCAACCGGCCAAAGGCCTGGGCCATGCGCCCGCGCGCCAGCGCATCGTCATAGGTACGGCCCCCGCCTGAACCGTCGAGGCCTGAGAACCGTTCCCGCCGCGCCCGGTGCAACAGGTCCGGCCGGGGCCAGGGCACCCGGTCAAAGACCAGAAGGCGCAGCGACCGTCCCGGCACATCCACCCCGTCGCGGATGGCGTCGGTGCCGAGCAGGCAGCTGTCGCGCTCGGTGCGGAACACATCGACCAGCGCGCCCACGTCGAGCGGATCGATGTGCTGGGCATAGAGGGGCAGACCGGCGCGGCCCAGCTCGGGCCCCAGCAGGCCATAGACCGCCTTCAGCCGGCGAATGGCGGTAAACAGCCCCAGCGCCCCGCCGCCCGAGGCCAGGAACAGGGCCCGCATGGCCGCCGCCGTCTGGCGCGGGTCGTCGCGCGGCACATCGGTGACGACGATCACCTTCGACTGGCGGGCGTAGTCGAACGGGCTCTCGACCTTCAGGGTCCGGACCGGCGTTTCCAGCCGCCCGGTGGCCGAGCGCAGCCGCGCCAGATGGAAGGGGTCGGCGCCGAAGTCCGGATCGGTCAGGGTGGCCGAGGTCACCAGCACCCCGTGGGACGGGCGTATCACGGTCGCCTCCAGCGGCTGGGTCGGATCGACCCAGTGCCGGCGCAACGACACATCCGACAACCGGCCAAAGGCGCTCTCGGCCGACAACCAGTCGACGAATTCGGGATCACCCGCTCCATCGCCGGAGGCCAGATCGTTCAGCATGGCGCGCCACGACGGCAGGGTCATGCGCGCCCGCCGGTCCAGTCCGCGCAGCGCCCCCTCGATCCGCGCGCGGGCGCCGCCGTCCAGCGTCTCGGCCTCCTCGTTCAGCACGTCCTCCAGATGGCGCGACAGGGCCAGCAGGGGGGCCTCGACGGCCGCCAGCGCCTCGGCAGCCCTGGCGGCCGCGCCGATCAGGTCGGGGATGGCCGGCCGGGCGGCGCACTCCATGCCCTGATCCTCGTACCCGCCCCGCGGATCAGCCCGCGCGCGCAGCTGGTCCAGCGCCGCCGCCAGAAACACCTCGACCGGCCCGGTCGGCGCCCCCGACTCCGAGCCCCGCAGGATGCGGCCTTGAGCCCCCTCGCCCGGCAGGCGGGTGGCGGCCGCCAGCACATCGCCCATCGCCTTGCGCGCCGGGCCGTCGTCGCCGATCAGATCGCCCAGCCGCTGCTCCAGCCCACGCCCGCGCCGCGCCCGCGTCTCCGGCCCCCGGATCCAGCGGCGCAGCTCGGCGGCCTCCTGACCGGACAGGCTGGAGGAAAAGGCGCTGTCGGCGGCCTCGAACAGATGGTGGCCCTCGTCAAAGACGATGCGCTTCAGGGCGGCGGTCTCGCTGTCGCCGGCGGGCTGGCGGGCGGCGCGCGCCCCGTCAAAGGCGGCCTGCACCATGACCAGCGCATGGTTGGCGATCACCACATCGGCGTGGCGCGCGGCCCGCACCGTCTTTTCCACGAAACAGCGCCGATAATGGGCACAGGCGGCATGGATACATTCACCGCGACGGTCGACCAGATTGGCGGGCCAAGGCTGGTGGGCGGCGGGGCCGGCGTAAAGCCCCGGCAGCCAGGCGGGAAAGTCTCCGCCCGTCATGTCGCCATCGGCACAGGCCCCGGCCCAGCGCGCCGTCAGGCCCAGACCGATCACGTCGCCCGCGCCCAGCTGCGCCTGCTGCACCATCTCCTGCAGGTTCAGCAGGCAGA
>CAXICH010000133.1:0-6271 GCA_964022245.1 uncultured Alphaproteobacteria bacterium | reverse complement strand
CTTCCTTGGGCGACGGCCATTCGCCGAGGTCGTCGCGGGCGACCTGGACCTGGGCCACGATTTCGGCGGCGGTCAGGTTGCGGACCAGCTTCTGCGTGCCGGTGTGGCAGAAGGTGCAGTTGAGCGTGCAGCCGACCTGTGAGGATACGCACAGGGCGCCGGCGCGGCCGACGTCGGGGATGTAGACGGCCTCGACCTCGATGCCCGGCGCGGTGCGGATCAGCCATTTGCGGGTGCCGTCGTTCGACACCTGACGCTCGACGATCTCGGGGCGGGCGAGGGTGAAGGCAGCGGCCAGTTTCGCCCGGGTGTCCTTGGCGACATTGCTCATGGCGTCGAAGTCGGTGACGCCATAGTGGTGGATCCAGCCCCAGATCTGGCTGGCGCGCATCCTTGCCTTTTCCGGCGGGCAGATGTCGGCGTCGACCAGGGCCTGACGCAGACCCTCGCGCGTCAGCCCCGAGAGGTTGACGGGCGCGGCAGCCTTTTGGGAGGCGCGGGACAGATCGAGCGTGGCGCTCACGAAAAGCATCCTGTGGAGGCGGGCGGGGCGGGCGGAAAGGCGGGGCTTATAACACAGAACCCGTCACGATTAAGGCCCCGCCCCGTCCCGGAAAGCCCCGGGGGCTTCCGGGATGACAAGCGGTCAGAGCAAGGCCGAGATGGCCTCGCGCGCGGCGTCGCCGAGGTCCGGGCGTTTCAGGGCCAGGGCGACATTGGCGCGCAGCAGGCCGATCTTGTCGCCGCAGTCGTGGGTGACGCCCTCATATTCATAGGCGGTGAAGGCCTGATCCTGCATCAGGCGGGCCATGGCGTCGGTCAGCTGGATTTCGCCTCCCGCCCCGCGGCCCTGGGTGGCCAGCAGGTCGAAGATCTGGGGCTGGAGGATGTAGCGGCCCGAGATCGAAAGGTTGGAGGGGGCCTCGCCGCGCGGCGGCTTTTCGACCATGCCCTTCATCGAGATGCGGCGGCCGTCGCGCTGGGCCGGATCGACAATGCCGTATTTGTGGGTGTCGGCCTCGGGCACCTGTTCGACGCCGATGACATTACCACCGACCTCGGCATAGACGTCGGCCAGCTGTTTCAGGGCGCCCGGCTGACCGTCAACGATGACGTCGGGCAGGATGACGGCAAAGGGTTCGTCGCCGATGATGTCGCGCGCGCACCAGACGGCGTGGCCGAGGCCCTTGGGCTGCATCTGGCGGGTGAAGCTCATCTCGCCGGCCTGGGCCAGTTCGCCGTTCATCATCTCGAGGATGTCGGTCTTGCCCTTGGCCTCCAGCTGGGCCTCCAGCTCGATCTGGTGGTCGAAATAGTCCTCGATCGCCGCCTTGGCGCGGCCCGTGACGAAGACGATGTGCTCGATCCCGGCCTCGCGCGCTTCCTCGACGATGTAGCTGAGGATCGGGCGGTCGACGACGTTCAGGAGTTCCTTGGGCGTGGTCTTGGTGCCGGGCAGCACCCGGGTGCCGAGGCCGGCGACGGGCAGAACAGCCTTGCGCAGGCGGGCGGGGGTGGCGGTCATGGACAACTCCTGGACGGGATCATTCAACCGTGACGGACTTGGCCAGGTTCCGGGGCTGGTCGACGTCGGTGCCCTTATGGACGGCGGTGAAATAGGCCAGCATCTGCACCGGAATGGCATAGACCAGCGGCGCGATCAGGGGATGGCAGTCCGGCGCCTCGATGCGGGTGATGCCGGTGCCGTGGGGCGTGGGCGCCGACAGGGGCGCGATCATCACCACCGGACCGCCGCGCGCCGCGACTTCCTGAAGGTTGGAGGCGGTCTTTTCGAACAGCTCGTCCAGCGGGGCGAGGGCGACGGTGGGGGTTTCCTCGTCGATCAGGGCGATCGGCCCGTGCTTGAGCTCGCCGGCGGCATAGCCCTCGGCGTGGATATAGCTGATTTCCTTAAGCTTGAGCGCGCCTTCCATGGCCAGGGGGAACATGGCCCCCCGGCCGAGGAACAGGACGTCGGTGGCGCGCGACAGCTCGTGCGCCACGTCGCGCATCCGGTCTTCCATCTGCAGGGCCTCGGCGATCAGGCGCGGCGATTCGAACAGGGCCTGGACCAGTCGGGCCTCCTCCTCGGCGTTGATCCGCCCACGGGCCACGCCGGCCGCAACCGCCAGCGCCAGCAGGCCGGCGACCTGGGCGGTGAAGGCCTTGGTCGAGGCGACGCCGATCTCGGGACCGGCATGGGTCGGCCACAGATACCGGGCCTCGCGGGCCATGGATGAGGTGTGGACATTGACCAGGGCCGCCGTCGGCAGGCCCAGCCCCTTGCACCAGGTCAGGCAGGCAAGGGTGTCGGCGGTCTCGCCCGACTGGCTGACGGCCACGGCAAGGGTGTCCGGCATGAGGGCGGGCGAGCGGTAGCGGAACTCGGAGGCGATCTCGACGTCGCAGGGCAGGCCGGCCAGTTTCTCGAAGGCGTAGCGGCCGATCTGGGCCGCATAGAAGGCCGTGCCGCAGGCCACAACCTGGATGCGGGCGATCGAAGCGAAGTCGACCTCCTGTTTCAGGGCCCGGCCGTTGACGAAGTCCAGATAGGCCGAGAGCGTGCGCTGGACGCTGTCGGGCTGTTCGTGGATCTCCTTTTCCATGAAGTGGCGGTATTCGCCCTTCTCGACCTGGGCGGCGGAGGCCGACACGGTGACCACGGGGCGCTCCACGGGAGCGCCATCGACGTCGAACATGCGCGCGCCGGTGCGGTCGAGGGCGACATAGTCGCCCTCTTCCAGATAGCTGATCTTCTGGGTGAAGGGGCCGACGGCCAGGGCATCAGAACCCAAGTACATTTCGCCCTCGCCCCAGCCGACCACCAGCGGGCTGCCGCGCCGGGCGCCGAGGATCATGCCGTCCTCGCCCTCGATCAGCACCGCCAGGGCATAGGCGCCCGTCAGCCGGTCGAGCACGGACTTGAAGGCGACGACGGGATCCTTGCCGCCGCCGAGGGCGTGATCCAGCAGGTGGGCGACGACCTCAGTGTCGGTCTGGCTTTCGAAGGTGCTGCCCACCGCCTCCAGCTCGGCCTTGAGGTCAGCGAAATTCTCGATGATGCCGTTGTGGACCAGGGTGACGCGGCCCGCCTTGTGCGGGTGGGCGTTCTGCGTCGTGGGCGCGCCATGGGTGGCCCAGCGGGTGTGGCCGATGCCGACGGTCGAGGACAGGGGCTCGGCCTTGAGCACCGACTCCAGCGCGGCGATCTTGCCCTTGGCCCGGCGGCGCTCGATCCGGCCCTCGACCAGGGCCGCGACACCCGCCGAGTCATAGCCGCGATACTCAAGCCGTTTCAGGCTTTCGATCAGCCGGGGGATCGCCGGCCCCGTACCGGTGACGCCAATGATGCCGCACATAGGTTCGTCCCTTTCAAAGATCGTCAGAAAACCATGGCTTTACGCACAGGCCACTGACGGTCTAAGCCCACTCCGCCCTCGGGGGGCGGCTCCCCCCTAGGCCAAGACGACGGGGCCTGACACCTAAATTGCGGTTTCGCAAGGTTTCTGTCTCTGATGTCGGACGTGCCGGGGGGCCAGGAGTGAGGGATATTCATGGCTGAGAGACGCTATTTCGGGACGGACGGAATTCGGGGCCGGGCCAACAGCCACCCCATGACGCCCGAGGTGGCGCTGCGGGTCGGCCTCGCGGCGGGGCGGCTTTTCATGTCCGAGGACGACCGGCGCCATACGGTCGTGATCGGCAAGGACACCCGCCTGTCCGGCTATATGGTCGAGCCCGCCCTGGTCGCCGGTTTTGCCAGCGCCGGCATGGATGTGATCACCTTCGGGCCCCTGCCGACGCCGGGCGTGGCCATGATGACGCGGTCGATGCGCGCCGATCTGGGCGTGATGATCTCGGCCTCGCACAATGCCTTCATCGACAACGGCATCAAGCTGTTCGGGCCGGACGGCTACAAGCTGTCGGACTCGGTCGAGCTGAAGATCGAGGCGATGATGGATGCCGATCTGGATGCGGACCTGGCGCCGGCCGACCAGCTGGGACGGGTCAAGCGGATTGATGACAGCCAGGCCCGCTATATCGAGGTGGCCAAGGCAACCTTCCCCAAGGCGCTGAGCCTGAAGGGACTGAGGGTCGTGATCGACTGTGCCAACGGCGCCGGGTATCGCGTGGCGCCCGCCACCCTCTATGAGCTGGGTGCCGAGGTCTTCCCGCTGGGGGTCGAACCCAACGGGCTGAACATCAATGCCGACTGCGGCTCGACCTATCCGCAGGCGCTGAGCGCGGCGGTCAATCTGCACCGCGCCGATATCGGCATAGCCCTGGACGGCGACGCCGACCGCCTGATCATCTGCGACGAAAAGGGCCAGGTCGTGGACGGCGACCAGATCATGGCGCTGGTGGCCCGGGACTGGGCGACCCAGGGCCTGCTGATGGGCGGCGGGGTGGTCGCTACGGTCATGTCGAATCTGGGGCTGGAGCGGGCGCTTCTGGCTGACGGTCTGACGCTGGAGCGGACCAGGGTCGGCGACCGCTATGTCATGGAGCGGATGCGCGAGGGCGGCTTCAATCTGGGCGGCGAGCAGTCCGGCCACATCATCCTGCGGGACCATGCGACCACAGGCGACGGCCTGATCTCGGCGCTGCAGGTGCTGGCGGTTCTGGTCAAGAGCGGTCGGCCGATGAGCGATCTGGCGCGTCAGTTCGACCCGGTGCCGCAGATCCTTGAGAACGTCCGCTATGCGGCGGACAAGCCGATGGAGTCGGCAACCGTCAAGGCCGCCGTCGCCGAGGGCGAGGCCCGGTTAAAGGGTCAGGGCCGGGTTCTGGTGCGCAAGTCCGGCACTGAAAAGCTGATCCGCGTCATGGCCGAGGGCGACGACGAGACGCTGGTCCGGTCGGTCGTGGACGACATCTGCGCCGCGGTGAAGGCCGCGGGCTAGGTCAGACCGCAGCGAGGGCCTGTTCCAGATCGACCCACAGGTCCTCGACGTTTTCGACGCCGACCGACAGGCGGATCAGGTCATCGCCGATGCCGCAGCGGCCCTTGGCCTCGGTCGAATAGTCCGAATGGGTCATGCTGGACGGGTGGGAGGCGAGGCTTTCGGAGCCACCGAGGCTGACGGCCAGCTTGAACAGCCTGAGGGCGTTGAGCATACGGAACGCCTCGGCCTCGCCGCCCTTCAGCCGGATGGAGAAGGTCGAGCCGGGGCCCTGGCACTGGGCCTCGAAGATGGCGCGTTGTTCGCCCGCGCCGCCCCCGGCGACCAGCACATCGGTGATCTTGTCGTGTGCCCGCAGGCGCTCGGCCAGGATTCGGGCATTGTCCTGCGATCGCTCCATCCGCAGGTGCAGGGTCTCGAGGCTGCGGCTGAGCAGCCAGGCGGTGTGGGGATCGGTGGCGGTACCGCAGATGGTGCGCATCTCGGCGATACGGGCCATGACCTCCGCCGAACCCAGACAGCCGCCGGCGATCAGGTCGGAGTGGCCGCCGACATATTTGGTCAGGGAGTAGAGCGACAGGTCGGCGCCCAGCTCCAGCGGGCGCTGCCACAGGGGTCCGAGGAAGGTGTTGTCGACCGCAACGATCGGTCGATCGGCCTGATCCACAGCCCGGGCCTCCGCCACGGCGGCGGCAATATCGACAACCTGATTGGTCGGGTTGGACGGGGTTTCCAGATAGACGACAGCGAGACGCCCGCCGCCGTCCGCCGCCGTCGCGGCCGTGTCGCGAATGGCCTGTCTCAGGACCTCGGTGCCGCCCGTGGCCAGGACCTGGACCACCTTGACGCCATAGCGGGGCAGGATGCGATCGAACAGATATTCGGTCCCCCCATAGGCCGGGGCGGCATAGAGGACGGTGTCGCCGGGGCGCGTCAGGGCCAGCATCGCCGTCGAGATCGCCGCCATGCCGCTGGAGAAGACCAGCGCCCGGTCGGCCTTGTCCCAGACCGCCAGACGGTCCTCGAGGATTTCGAGGTTCGGGTTGTTGATCCGCGAATAGATCAGGCCGAGGGCCTCGTCCGGTTCCTTCTCGCGCAGGCCATAGGCGACCTCGAAGAAGCGCTTGCCGTCCTCGGCCGACCTGAACACGAAGGTAGAGGTCTGGAACAGCGGCGCCTTGATCGCCCCCTCGGACAGGGTCGGGTCGTAGCCGAAGCCCATCATCAATGTTTCGGGCGCCAGATCGCGCCCGGCCAGCGTGCGGGATTTGTGGTGGCTCATCGAATTCTCCTCATTCAGCCAACGCCCCGGTCAGGACCTCGATCCGTTTGCGGATATCGGGGACGGCGACGGTTTCCCAGAAGGT
>CAXICH010000132.1:0-6346 GCA_964022245.1 uncultured Alphaproteobacteria bacterium | reverse complement strand
GCCAGCCCCATCATCAGATGCGCAGGCACGACCCGCAGCACCCGCCGCGTCAGGAACTCGGCCGGACTGACCTGACCCGAGGCCAGACTGCCGGAATACAGCCGCATCAGCACATAGCCGCTGTCGATGATGAACAGATTGGTCAGCAGGAAGCCGGTGTGTTCGAACGCCGGATGCAATCCCTCGGCCAGCGCAATCGGCCCCGCGCCCTGGAAGTGATGCAGGATGATCAGGAAGGCCACAATGAAACGGAGAGCGTCCAGCCAGCCGCCGCGGGCGATGGCGGTTGTCTCGTTTCGGGTCGAAATCCAGCGATCCATCATGGTCCGCACTCCTTTGATCCCGGGTCCCGCAAGGGTCGGGCCAGCGAAAGCGGTCGGGTGTTAGGGCGGTGTTAACCACGCTCCCGGCAGTTTCTGCCGGGTACGCGTACGGTCTGGAGAGTGCTGGGTTATGAATGGTGCCGAGGTCATGGATGTGGGGCGCGACGCCCTGTGGCTGACCATCCAGCTGTGCGCGCCGGCCCTGATCGTCGCTCTGCTGGTCGGTGTCGGCATCGGCCTGTTTCAGGCCCTGACCCAGATCCAGGAACAGACGCTGATCTATGCGCCCAAGATCCTGGCCATCTTCATTTCCCTGCTGCTGTTCCTGCCGATGATGGGGGCGCTGCTGGGCAGTTTCATGCAAACCATCGCCGCCCGCATCGCGGGCATGTAGGCGGGTGGACGGCTACGCCACCGCCGATCAGGTCTGGGGTGCCGCCCTCGTCTTTGCACGCCTCGGCGCCATCCTCATGCTGCTGCCGGGCATCGGCGAAACCTATGTGCCGCCGCGCATCCGCCTGTCGCTGGCGCTGGTGATCACCCTGGTCGTCTGGCCGATCGCGGCGCCCGTCCTTCCGGCCCTGCCCGAAAGCGTCGGCGGCATGGCGGGCTGGGTGATCCGCGAGGTCGCCACCGGCCTGATGATCGGCGCGATCCTCAGGGCCTTCATGGCTGTGCTGGCAACGGCGGGCGAGGTCGTGTCGCTGCAGACCACGCTCAGCTTCGCCCAGAGCACCAACCCCATGCAGGCCCAGCCCGGTTCGACCATCTCGGCCTTTCTGACCCTGCTGGGCGTGACCCTGCTGTTTGCCACCAATACCCACCATCTGTTCCTCGCGGGCCTGGCCGGATCGTATGAGCTGATTGCGCCGGCCCGGCCCCTGATCACGGCGGACTTTGTCGAGCTGGCCGTGCGGACCCTGTCCGACAGCTTCATGCTGGGGATCCAGCTGGCCGCGCCGGTGATCGTCTTCGCCATCATCTTCAACCTCGCCTCGGGACTGGTGGGCCGGGTGATGCCGCAGTTCCAGGTCTTCTTCGCCACGGCACCGCTCAGCATCCTGCTGGGCCTGTCGATCTTCACCCTGTCGCTGGGCGTGGTCGGGACGATCTTCATCGATCGCTACCGCAGCCTGGCCCAGATCTTCGCCGGAGGCGCCGGTGGCTGAAGATCAGGATCCCGAGTCCAAGACAGAAGAGGCCACCCCGCGAAAACTTGAGGACGCGCGGAAAAAGGGCGACGTCGCCAAGTCGCCCGACGTCGCCTCGGCCCTGTCCCTGCTGGGGGCGGCGGCTGTGCTGCTGCTGGCCGGCGGTCCGTTTGCGACAATGATGGCCGAAAGCCTGCTGCCCTTCATCGCCGAACCCCACACCATGGTCGGGGCACTGGAGGCCGGGGCCGGGGTCGAGATCGGGGCGCGGGCCCTGTGGGCGGCGGCACCCTTTCTGGGCGCGCTGGCGCTGGCGGTGATCCTCGGCGGCGTGGGCGGCAATCTGGCCCAGTCGGGCCTGATTTTCAGCGCCGAAAAGATGAAACCCAAGTGGAGCAAGATCAATCCGCTGGAGGGGGTGAAGCGCATCTTCGGGCCCGACGGCCTGATGAATTTCGTCAAGACCTTCATCAAGCTGCTGGCCGTGATCGCCATCTGCTGGATGGTGCTGAAGCCCCATCTGCGTGAGCTGGAGAACATGGCCGCCATGTCGCCGACCAGCATCCTGCCGTTCACACGCCAGCTGGCCGTCTGGCTGATGGCCGCGACCCTGGTGTTTCTGGCCTTCACGGCGGGAGCCGACTTCCTGTGGCAGAAGATGCGCTTTGCCAAACGCATGCGGATGAGCCGCGAGGAACTGAAAGAGGACTACAAGCAGGCCGAGGGCGACCCGCACGTCAAGGCCAAGCTGAAGCAGATCCGGACCCAGCGCGGTCGCCAGCGGATGATGCAGAATGTCCCCAACGCCACGGTCATCGTCACCAACCCGACCCACTATTCCGTGGCCTTGCGCTATGAGCCCGATCAGGGCGACGGCGCGCCGGTGTGCCTGGCCAAGGGCGTCGATAATCTGGCCCTGAAAATCCGGGAAGTGGCTAAGGCGCACAATGTGCCGATCGTCGAGAATGTGCCCCTGGCTCGCGCGCTCTACGCCTCGGTCGATGTCGACGAGACCATCCCGCGCGAGCATTTCGAGGCGGCCGCCCAGGTGATCGGCTTCGTCTTCCAGAAACGGCGGCGCTAGGTCTTTGGCGTCCGTGCCCGGCGGATATGGCATAAGAGGGCAGGCGATTCGCCTCGCAGGAGAGAGCGGGATGACCACCCCGGCCCGGCCGCTGCCCCGAGGGGCGCCGATTGATCTGACCCTGGTGCTGATGGCGATCGGCTGCGCCCTGCTGGTCGGGGCGATGGCCTATCCGGCGTTTCGCACCAATCCGTTCAGCGCGCCCGGCCTTATCCTGATCGTCGCGGCGGGCGGGGTTGCCCTGATCGGGCTGATGATCTTCACCCGCAGCGAATCCCGTAAACCGACCGGCGACACCGCCGTCGAGATGCTGGAGGCGCTGGCCGAGCCGGCCGCCCTCGTCTGGTCCGACGGCCGGGTGCTGGCCTTCAATGCGGCCTGGAGCGAGGCAGACGGCGCCAGCAACAGCCTGCCGCGCCGGGGCGGCCGCGCAGCCCAGGCCCTCTATGCCGCCTTTGCCCAGGCCCGCGCCGGCGAACAGGGCCGCGCCCTGATCCCGCTGGGCGACAAGGATGTCGAGGCCCTGATCGGCCATGCCGGTCCCGGCCGGTTTCTCGTCCGGGCCGCGCCCGAAACCTTGCTCGCCGAGGCGCCGGGCCGCGAGGTCGCAGCGACCGAGGCCCAACGCCCCCGCGCCACGGGCACCCTGCGTGAAGGCCATGCCATGGCCGCCGGTGCGCCGTTCGGCTCGGCCATCATCCGTCATGACGATCTGTTCGCAGGAAGGGTGGAACAGCCCAATGCCGCGCTGGCCCTGCTGACCGGGCCGGCGTCGGCCCGCGATGCCGCCTTTGGCCATCTGTTCGATCCCGCCGGCGTTGCCGAGGCCCGCACCCGCCTCGCCGCAGGATCGGCCGGCCCCATCGAACTGGTCGCGCGCGCCCACCCGGACCGCATCCTGCACCTCTATGTGGCCCCGGAAGACGATGCGAAGCGTGTCTGGCTCTTCGATGCCTCGGCCCAGAAGTCGATGGAGCTGCAGCTGTCCCAGGCGCAAAAGATGCAGGCCGTCGGCCAGCTCGCCGGCGGGGTCGCCCACGACTTCAACAATCTGCTGACGGCCATCCAGCTGCAGCTGTCCGGGCTGCTGGAGCGGCACCCGGTGGGCGATCCGTCCTACGACGGCCTCAACGAGATTCGTCAGACGGCCATCCGGGCCGCCGATCTGGTGCGCAAGCTGCTGGCCTTCTCGCGCAAGTCTACGGTACGGCGCGAGCGCCTCGATCTGGGCGAACTGGTCGGCGAGTTCGCCGTGCTGCTGCGGCGTCTGCTGCGCGAGGATGTGCGGCTGGAGACCGATCACGGCCGCGACCTGCCTGTGGTCCTCGCCGACAAGAGCCAGCTGGAAACCGCCGTCATGAATCTGGCGGTCAACGCCCGTGATGCGATGCGCGGTGTGGTGGAGCCGGGAGCCGGCGTGGTGACCATCACGACCCGCAGGCTGACGTCGGATACGGCGCGAACCCTCGGCTGGCGTGACGCCCCGGACGTCGATGTGGCCATGATCGAGGTGTCGGATACCGGTCCCGGCGTGCCGCCCGAAATTCTCGACAAGATCTTCGAGCCCTTCTTCACGACCAAGGCCGTCAATGAGGGGACGGGCATGGGGCTGGCGACCGTCTATGGCATTGTCGAGCAGGCGGGGGGACACATCAACGTCACCAACCTTGAGGGAGCGGGCGCGGCCTTCCGCATCTTCCTCCCCGCCGCTGCGGCAGCAGAACTCGAGGCCGTCGCCCCGGTCGAGGTCAAGGTCAAGGCGCCGCGCGACCTGTCCGGCGCAGGCCGGATCCTGTTCGTCGAGGACGAGGCCGCCGTGCGCGGCATCGCCGCCCGCCTGCTGCGCCAGCGCGGCTATGAGGTGATCGAGGCCGCCGACGGTGAGGAGGCCCTGATCCTGGCCGAGGAACACGCGGGCCAGATCGACATGATGATTTCCGACGTCATCATGCCCGGGCTGGACGGGCCAAACCTGCTGAAGAAGGCCCGCCCCTGGCTGGGAGATATCCCGGTGATGTTCATCTCCGGCTACGCCGAGAGCGACTTCTCGGACCTGCTTCAGGACGAGGCCGGCGTCTCCTTCCTGCCCAAGCCGCTGGATATCAAGACCCTGGCCGAGCGCGTGAAACAGCACCTGCACGCCGAATAGGGCGCGGGCCTCCCCTTGTCGGATGCGTCGGGATGGTGCCGTATGCGCGCCACCCTGTTCGAGAGGATGTCCCCATGATCGACCGTCGCCGCCTTCTGCTGACCGCCGCCGCCGGAGCAGGCCTTGCCGCTTCGGGTCAGGTCCTCGCCCAGGAGGCGCCCGCCGCCTCTCCGGTCGCGCAGCTCAATGACTGGATGGACCGGGTGTTCAAGGAACTGGTCCTGACCTCGCCCGAGACCCTGACCGCGCTCGGCTTTGACAAGGGGCCGATGGCCGCTGCCAAGGGCCAGCTGGACGACCGCTCCCAGGCGAAGATCGACGCCGACGAGGCCAAATTCAATCGCTTTGCCGAAGAGCTGATGGCCATAGACCGGTCGGCCCTGAGCGGACGCGACGCGGTCAACTACGACACGGTCAAATTCTTCGGCGAGACGGTCCAGATCGGCCAGGACTTCGACTATGGCACCGGCAATTCGCCCTACACCGTCTATCAGCTGGGCGGCTCCTACCAGAACATCCCCGACTTCCTCGACAGCCAGCATCAGATCGAGACGGCCGAAGACGCCGAGGCCTATCTGTCGCGTCTGTCCGCCTTCCCGACCGCGCTGGATCAGGAAACCGAGCGCATGCGGGCGGACTTTGCCGCCGGCGCCGTGCCGCCCGACTTCGTCATCGACAAGACCCTGCTGCAACTGGCCAATCTGCACGACACCCCGGCCGCCGAGTCGATCATGACCACCTCGGTCCAGCGGCGTGCGACCGAGAAGGGCCTTGCCGGCGACTGGGCCGCCCGCGCCGAGCGGATCGTTCAGGGCGAAGTCTATCCCGCCCTTGTGCGTCAGGCCGAGGCGATGAAGGCGCGGCGGGCCGATGCGGTTCACGATGCGGGGGTCTGGCGCCTGCCGGACGGCGAGGCCTGGTATACCTATGGCCTGCGCAATTCGACCACCACCACGATGACCGGCGAGGAGGTTCACCAGATGGGCCTCGAGCAGGTGGCCGAGCTGACCGCTCGCGCCGACGGCCTGCTCCGTGCCGAGGGCATGACCCAGGGCACGGTCGGCGAACGTATCGCCGCCATGGGCAAGGATCAGCGCTTCATCTATCCCAACACCGACGAGGGCAAGGCGGCGCTGCTGGCCGACCTCAACCTGCAGATGGCGGACATGCAGGCCCGCCTGCCGGACTATTTCGGGCGCATCCCGAAGAGCCCGGTCGAGGTCCGGCGCGTGCCGGTCTTCACCGAGGCCGGCGCGCCGGGCGGCTACTATCAGGGGCCGGCCCTCGATGGCTCCCGCCCCGGCGCCTACTACATCAACCTGCGCGATACGGCGGAATGGCCGAAATGGACCCTGCCGACCCTGACCTATCACGAAGCATCACCCGGCCATCACCACCAGATCGCCCTGCAGCAGGAGAATGACGAGGCCCCGCTGCTGCTCAAGATTCTCGGCTTCTCGGCCTATTCCGAGGGCTGGGGCCTCTACGCCGAACAACTGGCCGACGAGATGGGTGTCTATGCCGACGATCCCTGGGGTCAGATCGGCTATCTGCAATCGCTGATGTTCCGCGCCACCCGGCTGGTGGTCGACTCCGGCCTGCACCACAAGCGCTGGAGCCGCGAACAGGCGATCCGCTA
>CAXICH010000131.1:0-6395 GCA_964022245.1 uncultured Alphaproteobacteria bacterium | reverse complement strand
GATCCGAACTGGGAAACGGCCGACGCCGACCGCGAGAACAACTACTTCCCGCGTCGCTAGGCTTCACGACGGTTCACAGAGATCGAGGGCGCGTTCCGCAAGGGGCGCGCCCTCAGTCGTTTTCGCCCGGTCCGTTCAGATCGGCCGGGTCCGGCTCATAGTCCAGCAGGTCGGCGGGACGGCACCCCAGCGCCGCGCACAGCCGGGCCAGGGTGGAGAAGCGTATCCCCTTGACCTTGCCCGAGCGGAACAGGGACATCTGGGTCTCGCTCAGACCGACCTCGGCCGCGAGATCGCGGGCCGTACGGCCCTGTTTGACCAGCACGGCATCAAGGGTCACGCGAACGGGCATTCAGATCATCTCGTCCAGTTCGGCCTGCACATCGGCCGCCTGATTCAAAACCCGACCCAGCAGGAACAGGGCGCCGCCGATCATGCCCAGGGTCATGCCGCTGACGTCGAAATGCAGCCAGCCGCCCTGACCGCCCTGGATCATCCGCGTCAGATTGGTCACCACGAACACGCTCCAGACCCCGCCGATCCCCAGAGCCACACCGACATTGCGCAGCGCCAGCACCAGCGTCGGCTGGATCAGTCGCCCCTTCGACAAATGCCCGAGGGCCCGACCGATCATCCAGACCGCGGCCAGATAGAGGACGGCCGGCATGGCCCAGATCAACGACCGGACAATGTCCCAGGCATAGGGGACCTCATCGCCCCGCAGGCGCAGCCAGACCGGCACGATCAGATGCATCAGGGCCAGCAGGCTGCCGACGCTGATCACCATGAACCGGGCCAGCCACTGGAACTGGCGGCACCGCGCCCGAAACCGGGCCAGATCGTCGGAACTCATCGGGCTCTCCCTGTTTGAACTTTAATCTTGACTTAAATTTCTGCTGTCGGCAACTTTATATAAGAGTTAAATCACGAGACATCTCATGCTGGCCATTGAAACTCGCGACCTCCGCCGCCGCTTCGGCCCGACCGTGGCGGTCGACGGCGTATCCCTGTCGGTGCCCCGCGGCTGTGTCTATGGCTTCATGGGGCGGAACGGGGCGGGCAAGACCACCACCCTCAAGATGCTGCTGGGGCTGGTTCGCCCCGACTCGGGCACGATCCGCATCGCCGGCCGGGACGCCCTGGCCGACCGGCTGGGCGCCGCCCGCTGCATGAGAGCCCTGCTGGAGGCCCACGGCTTTTATGCCCACCTGTCCGGCCGCGAGAATCTGGACCTGACGCGGTCCTTACTGGGGCTCAGGCGGACCGAACTGGACCGGGTACTCGACATCGTCGGCCTGAGCCCCGATGCCGGACGCCGGGTCGGCGGCTATTCGCTGGGCATGCGCCAGCGCCTGGGGATCGCCCGGGCCCTGCTGGGCAGCCCCGAGGTCCTGATCCTCGACGAGCCGACCAATGGCCTGGACCCCGACGGCATCGCCGATATGCGCGACTTCCTGCGCACCCTTCCGGCCCGCGCCAACGCCACCGTCCTGCTCTCCAGCCATCTGCTGGGTGAGGTCGAACAGGTCGCCGATCGCGTCGGCATCCTCCATCAGGGTCGACTGGTGCTTCAGGATGATCTGGCCGCCCTGCGCGCCGGCCAGGCTCCGCAGCTGAAGCTGGGTTGCGATGATCCCCTCCGGGCGCGTCCGCTGATCACCGACCTCGGCCTGAAGTCCGAGCCGGACTCCGGTCTGATCACCCTCGCGCCGGGCGCTGACGTCCGCGAGGCGGCCTGCGCCCTCAACCGCGCTCTGGTCGAGGCCGGGATCGGCGTGCACGAGCTGAGCCCTCAGGCCCGGTCACTGGAGGCCATCTACCGCGACGTGACCACCCTCTCCCCGGCCCTCCCACAGGATGCTGCCTGATGCACCGCGTACTCATTGTCGAACTGCGCAAGCTGAACCGCTCGCTGGCCGCGGCTCTCGCGCTCGCGGCGCCCGGCCTCATTGCCGTCTTAACTTTTTTCAACATGCTGCGGGGCAATGCGCCCCAGCCCTGGGACATGTGGATGATCAGCGCCGCCGGCATCTGGGCCTTCTTCATGCTGCCCATGAGCGTTACGGCCCTCACAGCGCTCGTCGCCCATATGGAACACGGCCCCCGCACCTGGGACCATCTGCGGGCCCTTCCCCTGCCGCGCTGGACCCTCTACGCCGCCAAGGCCCTCAGTGTTTTCCTCGTGCTGGCCCTGATGAGCGTCGGCGTCTTCGCCTTCACATGGGCTGCGGTGAAGCTGGCCATTGTCATCAAGCCCGAGCTGGCCCCGACAGGGGAGTTCGACACCTCATCCTATGTGACAACCCTCGGCCGCATGTATCTGGCCGCCACCCTCGTCGTGGTGATCCAGCTCTGGATTGCACTGCGCTGGTCCAGCTTTGTCCCGGGGCTGGTGGTCGGCATCGGGGGCACCTTCTTTGCCGTGGTCGCCACTTCGGCCAGGGTCGGCGTCTTCCTGCCCTGGCAGATGCCGGTCAACATGCTGGCGCGCGAGGGATGGCGCATGGAGACCGCGCTCGGTCTGGGCCTCGGCGGGGGTCTGGCAATGCTGGCGCTGATGCTGTGGCACCTGTCGCGGCGTGAGGTGCTGTAGGTCGAAGTCCAGCAACCGCGCCAGCCTGCCCCCCGGTGCCATCATCAGCATCATGACCGCCCCCCCGAGTCGTGATGGATACTCATTAGCAGGTTTGCGGATTCGACGTCCCCATGGCAAGCCTTGATGCGATTTTTGCTTCGAAGGCCCCTCCCTGCCCGACCTCCTTGCCCGCTCCTGCGACGACTGCGGCCTGTGCTGCAAGCTGATGGGCGTGACCGCGCTCGACAAACCGGCGGGCCGCTGGTGCACCCATTTCAAGAGGTCCCGGGGATGCAGGATCTATGAGGACCGGCCCGCCGACTGCCGGGTCTTCAACTGCCTGTGGTTGCTGACCGACGCCCTTGATGTCGACTGGAAGCCATCGGTCTGCGGCTTCGTCCTGCATAGCGAGGCCGGCGGGGACCGGTTGATCGTCGAATGTGATCCCGCGCGGCCGCATGACTGGCGGCGCGAGCCCTATCGGGCGACCCTCGCGCGGTGGGCGCAGCAGGGGCAGGAAGTGTTGATCATGACCGGACCCCGAGGTGTGAGGCTGCTGCCTGATGGCGGCACCCGGCCGGTGCGAAGGGCTGGCTAGCGGGGTTCGACGGTCTGACCGATGGCATCGGCCAGGACGCGGTCCTCATCGCTGACGGCCGACACCCAGACGTGGAGCTCGACACCATCCCGCAGGCGGTAAAGATGCTCCAGCGCGAGGGGCCGTCCGCCCTCGTTGACGATAATGGATCGGCGGCCCGCCCGCTCGCGCTGCTCCCCGCTGTAGATCGGAAACTGCGACTGCGGGCCGACATAGATCATCACTAGGCCCCGCCCCTCTCGGCGCACGGAGAAGATGTCGAACTCGGGACCTGACCGTCCGGGATAGAGGCCCGCGCCCTCCGGCATGGCGATCCGGAATGGCAGGGCAAGGCGCTCGGACACGGTCAGGGCTGCGGGCTCAGGCGCGGACGGCACAGCCGGCCCGGCCGCCTCGACTGCAGGTTCCTCTCCGGAATCGACGGCCGGCTCCGCGTCAGGCGCGCGCTCCGGCTCCGGCGGGGTCGCGATGGCGACCGGCGGGCCACTGTTGAGGTCGCGGGTGATGTCCCCGTCCTGGGCAACCCCGATCCCGGGGGCGAATATCAGACAGGCCGCCAGAGCAAGGCCGGGAACGGCAAGGGGACGGCTGGGGAGAACGAGCGTTTTCATGCCCCGACCATCTCCCGACGCTACGCCGGGCGCAAGTCCGGACATCTGCCGGGATCAGACGGCCTGAAGTTCCACCCAGAAGGTCGCGCCCTGGCCCGGCTCGGACACAACGCCGATATCGCCGCGCTGCAGTTCTACCAGTCGCTTGGCCAGGGCCAGGCCGATACCGTGGCCCTCGATCGCAGACCGCTCGAGGCCCAGACGATTGAATGGTTCGAACAACTGCGTCTGCTTCTCGGCGGACAGGCCGGGTCCGCGGTCAATAACCTCGATACGGACGCCACCCGGCACACGACTGGCCCTCAGGATCACGACCCCGCCCGCCGCGCCGTACTTCACGGCGTTACTGGCCAGATTGCCGATCACCTGCGTCAGGCGTTGGGAATCCGCCAGAACCACCATGCCATCGACCGCGCATTCCAGCTCGATCCGCACGGCGGCCGCTTCAGGCCTCAGAGCCGTTACACGGGCCACATCGTCCAGCACGCCGTGGACATCCGTCGGACGCAGGTCGACCTTGACCGCCCCGGATTCGGCGCGCGCGACGTCGAGCAGGTCATGGGCGAGGGCCTCGACCTGTCGGGCCGTCTTGACCAGCATGTCAGCCATGTCCCTCTGGGTATCGGTGACCGTGCCAATCTGGCCCGATTTCCACAGTTCACCGATGCCGATCACCCCACCCACCGGGCTCTTGATCTCATGGGCCACATTGGCCAGCAGCCGCGACTTGGCCGCCGACGCGCGCTCGGCCCGCACCTGACCGGCCCTCGCGCGATCCGCCAGAAGGTCCCGCTCTTCGAGAAGGGCGGCGACGAGCAGGATCGGCATGAAGCCGAGCAGCATCATGACCTGCGCCAGCACCGCCCGGCCGGCGATATCTGACCCGTGCATGGCAAAGGGTCCGTGATCCAGCATGGCGCTTCCCACAGCGGTCAGGGTCACAATCAGCAGGCTGGTGGCTATGCCCAGGACCCTCAGTCGCACCGCGATCAGGATCAGCAAGGGGAACATGGCGAAGCTCATCGGCACCGTGGCGAACCAGAACACCGCCCAGGAGGCCATCATCAGAAGGCCCAGCAGGATCAGCGTCTCGGCCAGCTTCCACGGTCGCCGCAGCACATTCATATGGGTGCGGGTCAAGGCGAGGCCGAAGGTCCCGATGACAGCCATGCCCAGCGCGTGGCCGAACCACCAGGTGGTGAAGGACGCCACGATGTCTGCCCCGTTCAGGGCGTAGAGGCACAGGGCCGCAAACAGGGCGGCCGGGATCGGCGCCACCACCGCTGCGGTGATCAGGAAGCGGGCACACCCGTCGACGGTGCTCAGGTTAAGACCGGGGGCAAACCGGCGCGCCAGCGCCACAGCCAGCACGATTTCCACCATATTGGCGACGGTGAACATGACCGACAGCAGGGGCGGATTTCCGACCAGAAACTCCCCGACCAGAATGCCGAGGGCGATCAGCCCGCCGTACGCGAGGTCATAGATCGGTCCGCGCGAGGTCCTCAGCCAGACCACCGTTGCCAGCCCGCCGGCACCCCACAGGGCCGCAACCAGACCCGCGGTCCGGGCGAAACTCACGGCCAGCACTATCAGCAGCGCCACGCCCACGGCGGTCAGGATCGGCACCAGAGGCTGCGAGAAAACAGGTTCGTGAACCCGCTCCGTCACGGCGCGTGCAGCGCTCCTGTCGGAGGCCGGCTTCAGGGGCTTTGCGATATCCAGCGCGGGGCTGACGGGCATTCGACTTGTCCACATCACACAAACAGCCCGCGATGCTTAATCGTCGCCCTTTAATATCCCCTGAAGCTCAACCGCGAAGGGCCGCGTTCAGGGCGCGCACGGCGTCGGCCGGTCCAGCGGCGTGTGACCAGACCGCGTTGCTGACCGCCACAAAGTCCGCTCCGGCCCCGGCCAGCCCACCGGCATTGGTCGCATCAATGCCCCCGATCGCGACGCAGGGGATCTCCATCGTCTCCTGCCAGATCGTCAGAACGTCCGGGCTGGCGATGAAGTCGACCGTCTTGGTGGTCGTGGGAAAGAAGGCGCCAAAGGCCACATAGTCCGCCCCCGCCTCGGCCGCCTCCATCGCCAGATGGCGGCTGTCGTGGCAGGTCACCCCGATCATGGCGTCCGGCCCCAGCAGGCGCCGCGCCTCGGCGACGGAGCCGTCCTGCTGCCCCAGATGCACGCCGTCGCAGCCCGTAGCCTTCGCCAGATCGGCGCGGTCATTCAGGATCACGGCCACGTCCCGCGCCTGCGCCAGCGGGGCCAGCACCTCCACTGCGCGCCGCACCTCGGCGTCCGGTACATCCTTCAGCCGGATTTGCAGCGCCGCTACATCCCCGCCCTCCAGTGCCTCGACCAGACGGTCGGCAAAGGCCCCCACGTCCGGAATGGAAGGCGGCGTGATCAGATACAGCCGGCAGGGCGGACGGGCGGGAACGGTGGCCTTGGTCATGATGCGCAAGTGCGACGCCGGACCGCATCCGTCAACGCCGCATCGCGCATGCGAACGATTTGCAGTCGCCTTGATTGGTGCTATAGCGAGGCGTTCTCAACTGATCCGGCGTGTTCGCCCCGTGTACATCTGTAACTGCAACGGCCTGAG
>CAXICH010000130.1:0-6438 GCA_964022245.1 uncultured Alphaproteobacteria bacterium | reverse complement strand
AAGGCCGAGGCCCTGTCCAACCTGCCCGGCAAGGCGCTGGAGCAGAAGAAGGCCGGCGGGCCCAAGCCCAAGATCGTCAGCGGCCTGAAAGCGCGGTCGTCCAAGAAGGCCGGCCAGAGCGTCGCGGTGCAAAAGGGCGCCCGCGGCGGTGCCCGTCAGGTCAGCCGCTCCGGCCGCATCCGCACCGGCCAGAAGCACGCGCCGAAGAAGTAGGGTAAGGTCGCCCGGACCCAGCCGGAGGACGACCATGATCTCAACCCTGATGGCGCTGGTCCTGCTGCATGGGGACCCCGTCAGCTGTCATGAGGTCGCCGCAGAGGATCGCCTCGCGTGCGGGCGCCGCGCGGTAGAGGCGGCCGAGGCGCGGCTGGTGGAATTGGACGTCGCCGACTGCGCGGAGGCGATGACTACGCTGCAGATGAATGCCTGCGGTGCCCTCGACCTCGCGCGCGCCGAAGAGCAGATGTTCCGGTACCTTGATGTCGCCCTCGCGCGGGCCCGTCTTTCGGACAAGGATGCCGACGGCCAGGAACCGGTCGAAAGTGCCCGTTATCTGGGCGCGTCGCAGGTCGCATGGGCCGCCTATGCCGATCAGGCGTGCCTGGCGGTCTACGAGGATGTGAAAGGCGGGTCAATCCGGACGATCGTGTGGTTAGGGTGCCGGATTGAGTTGACGGAGGCGCGCACCCATACGATCTGGTCGAACCACCTGACCTATTGGGACAATTCGCCGCCGATCCTGCCGGAGCCGTAGGCCGCGATGTCCAGAGGCCTCGCCGTTCTTCTGACCTTGCTGGTCCTCGCGGCTGCCATGTTTGCCGGCTGGTACAGCAACCGCCAGGTCCTCTATTTCCCGCCCGCGTTTCAGACGCAGGTCAATGACTGCGAGCTCCTCGGCGTTCGGACTCGCGAACCGGTGCAGGATGACTTTCAAGCCGCCTGGTTCTCAGGTGTGCTTGCCGATCTGGAGGAGCCGTCGCTGTTTCAGCGGCCTGAGGGCTCGCCCCGGTCCGTGCGCGTCACCCTCATTCCCAGCTTTCACCCCCCGTTCTCGGTCAGGGTGGACACGCGGGACGATGGCCGGCTGGTGATGACGGAAAAGCGCCTGGCGCCCTCGGACTACGACTGGAAGAAGGAGGGCCACTTCTCGGGAGAGCGCGTGCGCCTGCTGTCTGGTAGCGAAGCTCAGGCCCTGAACCTGGTCCTGGCCGAAACCGGGCTGGCCCGGGCGCGGTCGACCGGTTGTAGCGACGGTGTGGTCGACGGAATGTCGTGGATCATTGAAACGTCCGATCCCGAGCACGGGTACCGATATCACTATCGCCAGTGGGCACAGGATGAACCTGTTCGCGATATAGGCCTTCACATGCTGGGTCTGGCCGGCTGGGAAGACCTGCCGCCGGAACTCAGGGTCTTGCGCAACTTCACTCCCTGAAGCTCACCACCCCGGCGGCACCTGATCGCCGCGTGCCAGTTGTCGGACAAGGGTCAGCTACAGTCGTCAATCATGAACTGAAAGACGGCCCATACCATTTCGGCGAGCTCTTCAGACTCGAACAGCATGCCGGCCAGCTCGTTATCGGCCATGTGGGCGGCGCGGAACACGACCATGTTGTCGTCCAGTTCGAGGTCGCTCATCTCGGCCCAGGCGATGCGGTAGTGGCGCGCCGGGGTGATATGTGGACTGGCATTGAGGACCGTCGGTGTGGCCAGTTCCATATGGCAGTCGGCAGTCACCCTGGCGCCGCTGATCTCCCGGACCATGTACCAGTGTTCGGGCGTGCCCTCATCGCCGTGAACATTCATGATGATGACGTTCTCGGTCGAGAACATCTGCACCATGGCGCCTTCCAGCTCAGCGCGGCCGGGGTCCTGGGCCGGGGCCGCGACGGGCGTCGCGAGCAGGACAAGGGTGGTCAGACCGGCGAGAAGAAAGCGCATGGCAAAGCTCCGATTTTCGCGGACGCTACCAGCGCCATCGGAGGTCGAACAGTGCCTTGTTCAGGTCTGTGTGGCCCGCCACTCCTTGAAGCTCACCATCACCGGCGGGACCTGATCGCCGCGGGCCAGATCAACGATCAGGGGGGCGATTTCCGACGGATGGGGCAGGGTCTCGGGATCCTCGCCCGGATAGGCCTGGGCCCTGAGGCGGGTGCGCATGCGGCCGGGATCCAGAACGGTGGCGCGAATGTTGGTCGACTCGATCTCATCGGCCCAGCAGCGGACCAGAACTTCGGCCGCGGCCTTGGTGGCGGCATAGCTGCCCCAGAAGGCCTTGGGGGCATTGGCGAGGCTGGTGGTCAGATGGATGGCGCGACCCGCGTCCGACGCCCGCAGCAGCGGCTCCAGCGAGCGGATCAGCCGGTAGACCGCGGTCGAATTGACCTTCTCGATCTTGGCGAACTGGCGCGGGTCGGCGTGGGCGACCGGGGTCAGGCCCTCGGCGCCCAGGGTCGCAGCGGTGTTGACCCAGATGTCCAGCCGTCCGAACCGCTCGTAAAGCGCGCCGCCCAGCCGGTCGATCGCGCCGCCGTCGACCAGGTCAAACGGGATCAGGGTGGCGTGCTGGCCCGTGGCGGCAAAGATGGCGTCGTCCAGCTCTTCCAGGCCGCCCTGGGTCCGGGCCGTGGCCACCACATGGGCGCCGGCGCGGGCGAGGCCGAGGGCGGCTTCATAGCCGATGCCGCGCGAGGCGCCCGTGACGAGGGCGATCCGGTCTTTCAGCACAGGGGTCTCAACCATGGATCAGGCGCTGACCAGCAGGGACAGCTGGCGCGGGCTGGCGTCGCGGCCCCCTTCCTCGATCTCGCGATCAAGCAGACGGGTCGGATAGTCGCCGGTGAAATAGTGGTCGGTGAACTGGGGATTGGCCGGATCCCGCGGACCGGCTTCCATGGCGGCATAGAGGCCGTCGACGGACAGGAAGCCGAGGCTGTCGACCTCAAGGTGAGCCCGCATTTCCTCGAGCGTCTTGTTGGCGGCCAGCAGTTGATCGCGCTCGGGCATGTCGATGCCGTAGAAGTCGGGGTACAGGATCGGCGGGCTGGCCGAGCGCAGATGCACCTCGGCGGCCCCTGCGGCGCGCACGGCGCGAACCAGTTTGACCGAGGTGGTGCCGCGCACGATCGAGTCGTCGATCAGCACGACCCGCTTGCCCTGGAGGACCGAGCGGTTGGGGCTGTGCTTCATGCGCACGCCCTTCTGCCGGGCGCCCTGGCTGGGCTGGATGAAGGTCCGGCCCAGATAGTGGCTGCGGATGATGCCCATTTCATAGGGAATGCCGCTGGCCTGGGCATAGCCCAGCGCGGCCGGCACGCCCGAGTCGGGCACCGGCACCACGACATCGGCCTCGACCGCATGCTCGCGGGCCAGGCCGTGGCCCATGCGCTTGCGCACCTCATAGACCGAACGGCCGTTCACGACGCTGTCGGGCCGGGCGAAATAGACATATTCGAACAGGCAGGGCCGGGCGGCGCGCGCCGGGAAGGGCTTGAGCGAGCGGAGGCCCTGATCGTCGATCACCACCACCTCGCCATGCTCGACGTCGCGGACAAAGGTGGCACCCATGGTGTCGAGCGCGCAGGTCTCCGACGCCAGCACCCAGGCGTCGCCAAGGCGCCCCAGCACCAGCGGACGGATGCCCAGCGGGTCGCGGGCTCCGATCATCTTCTTGGGCGTCTGGGCGACGAGGGCATAGCCGCCCTCGATCCGGGCCAGGGCGTCGATGAAGCGATCCACCACCCGGGCCTTACGGCTGCGGGCGATCAGGTGAAGGATGACCTCGGAATCCGAGGTCGACTGGAAGATGGCACCCTCGGCGACCAGCTGGTTCCGCAGGAACAGGAAGTTGGTCAGATTGCCATTGTGGGCCACGGCGATGCCGCCGGTGTCCAGATCGGCAAACATCGGCTGGATGTTGCGCAGGAAGCTGCCGCCCGAGGTCGAATAGCGGGTGTGGCCAACCGAGGCGCTGCCGGGCAGGCGGCCGGTCAGATCGGTGCTGCCGAAAGCCTCACCCACCAGCCCGACGTGGCGCTCGGTGTGGAAATGGGTATCCGCGACGCTGGCGATTCCGCAGGCTTCCTGTCCGCGATGCTGCAGGGCGTGCAGGCCGAGCGCAACGATCGACGAGGCTTCATTGCCGGGGGCGCCCCAGACGCCACAGACACCGCACTCCAGCCGCAGCTGGTCATCGTCGCTCTCGCGCTCGGGCCAGTGGTGGACGACAGGATCGGCGAGGCGGTGGGACATCGTCGGCGGCTCCGATGACCTGGGGGGAAATAACTAGCGGGCGGTGTCGGGCGAGTTAGGCCCTGTTTGTGTTTTCGGCAAGGCATCCTCGCCGGAAAACCCTTGGCGTACGGAGGAATCGACGACCGGCGCAAGCGCGTCGGCCCCGCGTCCGATGCCCGGCAGGACGAACTGGATAGCCCGCGCCGCCCCGGCGCTGACCGAGTAGAGACTGGCCTCACCCAGCCAGCGGGGCGTGCGCTCGCCCGGCATGGCGGCCACCACGACCAGATGGATGGTCCCCAGCAGGACCAGGGCGCGTGTCAGCCCGACGAAGATGCCGAACACCCGGTCGATCCCGCCCAGGTGCGGATGGGCCTGGGCCCGGCGAGACAGGGTCGACCCGAAGATCCGAACCCCGAAATAGACCAGCAGGAAGGTGGCGAGGGCGGCCATCAGGGTGCCGGCCCAGTCCGGATCGATCATGGCCTTGCCGACCGGAGCTGACAGCGGCAGGGCGATCAGGGCGATGAAGGCGGCCAGGACGAAGCTGAGCAGGGTCAGGAGCTCACGCGTGCCTCCCCGAATCCAGCCCGCTGCGCCGGACGCCAGCAGGATCAGTACTGAAAAGACGTCCCAGGCAGTCACGATGTAAACCTTCCGTCATCCTCGGGCTTGACCCGAGGATCGGTCGGGCAGCCCGATAGAGAAATGGCCCGGCCTTTGGAAAGATTCCGTGTCACGCGCATCGGTCCCCGTAGCGGATGCACCGATCCTCGGGTCAAGCCCGAGGATGACGACGCCAGATTCCCTAATACCGGTTTTGCGAGATTCGTTCGACCGCTTCGGCCAGGCGGCTGAGGGGCGTGGCGGCGATGTCGGTCGGTTCGTGGCTGAGCGGGGGGCAGAGGGCCTTGTCAAAGCCCAGCTTCATGGCTTCCCGCAGGCGGGCTTCGGCCCGACCGACGGCGCGGACCTCGCCCGACAGGCCGATCTCGCCGAATACCACGCAGCCCTTGGGCAGGGGCACATCACACACCGAGCTGATCAGGGCGGCCGCAGCCGCGAGGTCGGCGGCGGGTTCGTTGATCTTCAGCCCTCCAGCGACGTTCAGATAGATGTCGCGATCGCCAAAGCCGAGGCCGCAGCGCGACTCCAGCACGGCCAGAACCATCGCGAGGCGACCGGAGTCCCACCCGACCACGGCCCGGCGCGGCGTGCCATAGGCGGAGGGGGCGGACAGGGCCTGGATCTCGACCAGCACGGGGCGGGAGCCCTCGATCCCGGCAAAGACGGCGGTGCCGGGTTCGCGCTCGGCCCGGTCGCCGTTCTGGTCTCCGAGGAACAGGGCCGAGGGATTGGTGACCTCGCGCAGGCCCGTGTCGCCCATCTCGAACACGCCGATCTCGTCGGTGGCGCCAAAGCGGTTTTTGCCGGCGCGCAGGACCCGGAAGGGGTAACCGCGCTCGCCCTCGAAGTTCAGGACGGCGTCAACCATGTGCTCCACCACGCGCGGCCCGGCGACCTGTCCGTCCTTGGTCACGTGACCGACCAGGATCATGGCCGGGCCGCCCGCCTTGGCCAGCCGCACCAGTTCGGAGGCGCAGGCCCGCACCTGGACGATCGAGCCGGGCCCGGCCTCATGCACATCGGACCACAGCGTCTGGACCGAATCGATCACGACCAGATCGAAGGTCTCGCGCTTCAGGGTCGCTACGATTTCGCGCAGGGCCGTGGCCGAGGCCAGCGCCACATCGGCCTGGGACAAGCCCATGCGGCGGGCGCGCGAGCGGATCTGTTCCACCGCCTCCTCGCCCGACAGATAGGCCACCCTGGCGCCCTTCAGGGCCGCCCGGGCGCAGACCTCGAGCAGCAACGTCGATTTGCCGACGCCCGGATCGCCGCTGATCAGCAGGGCCGAGCCGGGCACCAGCCCTCCGCCGCACACGCGGTCAAACTCGCTGACCCCCGTGATCAGGCGGGGTGGGTCGGGGCTTTCGGACTTCAGGTCCTCGAACTGGATGCCGCGCGCCCGTTTGGTGGCGGCGGGCCTGAGACCTCCCGGCGGGGCGCTGGCGACCTCCTCGGTCAGGCAGTTCCATTCGCCACAGGCCGAACACTGCCCCGCCCATTTGGTGTGGACGGCGCCGCAGACGCGGCAGATGAACTGGGAGGAATCGCGAGCCATGGATCGGGCTTACACCGAAA
>CAXICH010000129.1:0-6447 GCA_964022245.1 uncultured Alphaproteobacteria bacterium | reverse complement strand
GGGAATCTCGCACATGGGTATCGGCAACTGGTTGCTGAACGGGGTGGAAAAGGCGGGCAACCGTCTGCCCGACCCCGTCTTCATTTTCGTCTGGCTTATCCTGGGGCTGATGGGCTTCAGCGTCTTTGCATCGGCCCAGGGCTGGCAGGCCCTCAATCCGATTACGGGCGATGTGATCGTCGCCCAAAGTCTGTTCTCCGGAGAGAATCTGCGTCGGCTGTTCGAGGACATGCCGGCCACACTGACCGGCTTTGCCCCGCTCGGGTATGTGCTCGTCGTCATGTTGGGCGCCGGCGTCGCCGAACGCACCGGACTGTTCTCATCGGCGATGAAGGCCGGGGTTTCCAAGGCGCCCCGCGCCCTGCTGACACCCATCGTGATTCTCGTCGCCATCGTCGCCAACCACGCGGCGGACGCGGCCTATGTGGTCCTGATCCCGCTTGCCGCGGCCATCTATGCCGCCGCGGGGCGTCACCCGATCGCCGGGATCGCTGCAGGCTTTGCCGGCGTATCCGGCGGCTTCTCGGCCAATCTCTTTCCTGGCCAGCTGGACGCGCTTCTTCTGGGCCTGACCGAGCCGGCCGCGCAACTGGTCGACCCGTCGTTCTCGATCAACATTGCCGGCAACTGGTGGTTCATCGCCGGCATGACGCTGCTGTTCGTTCCGGTCGGCTGGTGGGTGACCGACAAGATTGTCGAGCCTCGCCTCGGAACATGGACCCCGATCGCCGGTGCGCCGATCGAGGACGCCGAAAAGCCGCTGGAGAGCCGTGAGCGGGCGGGCCTGGTGTGGGCGGGCCTCGCGGCCCTGCTGGTCGTCGGCCTGTTCGCCTGGCTGGTCCTGTCGCCGTCGGCGCCCCTCATCGACCCCGAGGGTGAAACCCAGGCCGCGCGGCTGCAGCCCTTCTATCACTCGCTGGTCGCGGCCTTCTTCCTGATGTTCCTGCTGACAGGCACGGCCTACGGCGTCGTGGCCAGAACCATCAAAAGTCATCGCGATATCGTCCGCATGACCTCCCAGGCGATGGCCGACATGGGCCCCTACATTGTCCTCGCCTTCGTCGCGGCGCACTTTGTCGCCCTGTTCAACTGGTCCGGCCTCGGACCGATCATGGCCGTCGCCGGGGCAGAGCAGATTCGACTGCTGTCGGGCATCGAGCCGGGTTCGACCGAACCGATCGGCGCGGCGCAGCTGTTCATCCTGCTGGTCTCGATCGTGATCGTGGCCGCCCTGGTCAACATCTTCGTCGGGTCGGCGTCAGCCAAGTGGGCGTTCCTCGCGCCCATCCTCGTCCCGATGCTGATGCTGGTCGGTGTCAGCCCCTATATGACCACCGCGGCCTACCGGATGGGCGATTCGACCACCAACATCATCACGCCCCTGATGGTCTATTTCCCGCTGATCCTGACCTTTGCCCAGAGATGGGTGAAGGAGTTCGGCCTCGGCAGCCTGATGGCGGTGATGTTGCCCTATTCAATCGCCTTTTCGATCGCCGGGGCGATCCTCACGGGGCTGTGGGCCGCCGCGCAGATTCCGCTCGGGCCGGGCGAAAGCGTCCGCTACCAGCCGCCCCCGCCCGTGGAGGCCGTCCAGCCCGAGGCCCTGACGGGCCCGTCAGCTCCGGCGGAGGCAGCGGCGGCGGCCGCGTCCGGCCCCCCGCTCCAGACGGTTCCTGCGGCTCGATGAAAAAATGGGGCCTCGACCCGCTTGACGTCGGTCGAGGCCCCGCCTAAACGACGCCCTCCTTCGGGCGGCGACGCCTGAACGGGAAACGCGGGTGTAGCTCAGTTGGTTAGAGTGCCGGCCTGTCACGCCGGAGGTCGCGGGTTCGAGCCCCGTCACTCGCGCCATTCCTGACACTGTCGGAATGGCGCATCCCCTCCCCTTCGAAATGATCAGATACCGACCCGGATCAGGGCCGGAAGAGCGGGTCCGCCCCCTCAACGGCACGCGCGCGTCCTTCAGGCCCGGCGGTGATCTGGACGAAGGTGAAGCCCCGCGCAGTCAGTGTGTCCAGCAGGGCCGGCAAGGCTTCGATCATCCGGGGGCGGGTTTCGTGCAGGATCAGCACCCCGCCGCCTGACGCTTCCATGACGGAGACGGTCCGGCGCAGGATCGCATCGGCGCCGAGGCCACGCCAATCGTCCGTGCCGCCCTCGGCCGACACCACCAGAATGCCCCGGTCGCCCAGCCAGCGGGCAAGAGCCGGGCTCTCGTTCAGGCCGGGAAAGCGGAACATGGGTTCCAGCCGGGCCCGCTGTTCCGGAGGCGATTCGGCCAGCGCCTGATCGAGGGCGGCAAAGCCGCGGCGGATCTCCCGGTGCGCCTCCGCCGGGCTCCAGTACCGCAGTCGCGTCGGATGCGACCAGCTGTGACTGGCCACATTGTGGCCTCGCCGTGTGACCTCCCGCACAAGATCGGGCCGTCGCTCGGCGTAGATTCCCACGAAGAAGAAGGTTGCCTTGATCCCGCGCGCATCGAGAATATCGAGCACCCTCGGCAGATAGGTCGGATCCGGCCCGTCGTCGAAGGTCAGGGCGATCGACCGGGGCGGCAGGGGCGTGCGCACGTGCTGCAGATGGCCGTATCGACCGGGGCTGGCCGGCAGGACGACCACGCCCTCCGGGCTCTCACCGGGGCCGGAGGCCTCGACCGGGCCGGCTCCGGCGGACGGCACGCCATCCGGCGACGGCAGCCACAGGGCCAGAAGCACAGCCATAAGGATCAGGATCGGTCGCACGCTGCCCCCCGGAGCGGTAAGGCATGAACCCTAGAAGAGGGTCAGCCCATCGGGCGGACCTTGCAACCAGCGGGGGATTGATCCTCCGCCTAGCCACCCCCGTACCCGCCGATGATCGGCAGGATCTCGCCTGTGATGTAGCTGGAGCACTGCGGCGAGGCGAGGAACACATAGGCGGGCGCAATCTCCTCGGGCTGGGCGGGGCGCTTCATCACCGTGCCTGACCCGAATTTCGACGTGCCCTTGGCATCGCGGTCGGCTGGATTTAACGGCGTCCAGACCGGTCCCGGGGCGACCACGTTCACCCGGATGCCGCGCGGGGCAAGGTGGGTGCCCAGAGAGCGCGCGAACGCATGGATGCCACCCTTTGTCATCGAATAGTCCAGCAACTGGTCATTGCCCATGATGCCGGTGACCGACCCGGTCATGACGATGGCTCCGCCGGTCTTCAGGTGCGGGACCGCCGCCTGGCAGATGTTGAAATAGCCGTAGAGGTTGGTCTTGAGCGTCCGGTCAAAATGCTCGAACGTCAGGTCCTCGAAGGCGGGCACATGCTCCTGAAAGGCGGCATTGGGCACCACGACATCCAGCCGCCCGAACGCGTCCAGCGTGGCCTTGACTGCGGCCTTGGCAAACGCGGGGTCCGCGACATCCCCCTTGAGCACGATGGCCTTGCGGCCCTCGGCCTCGACCGCCTCGCGGGTGTCCGCGGCATCGCCGTCCTCGTCCAGGTGGCAGATGGCGATATCGCAGCCCTCTCGCGCAAACAGAACGGCGACCGCACGGCCGATACCGGAATCGCTGCCCGTAATCAGAGCGGCAAACCCGTCCAGCTTGCCCGATCCCTTCCAGAAGGGCGCGTCATACATAGGCGCGGGGTCCAGGGCCGCCTCGTCTCCCGGTTTGGTCTGGTGCTGCTCGGGGAACGGCGGCTCGGGATAGCGGCGCGCCCCCGCCTGCACCGCCCCGGTGGACGTGTCGTCGCCAGACCGGGCATCCCTGGCATCGATACCCGACTGAATGTCGCGTTCCTGATCCGCGATCTTTCTCGCGCGCGCGTCAAACCGGTCGTCCATGGCTGGTCTCCTGTCGATTCAGGAAGCCAATGCGCCGGGACGATCCGATGTTCCGAACGGTCAGGCTTCAGCAGGTGGACGGAGCGCCATAGCGCAGCGTCTCGCCCGAGACCTCGCCATTCACGATTTCGATCCGGATCAGCCGGTCATATTCGCACTCCGGCATGTCCGGCGTCTCATAGCCCAGCGCGCGCGCGATCAGCGGCACCGTATTGCTGTGCCCCGAGACCAGGACAACCGCATCCTCCGGCAGCGCCAGCACGCCTTGGCGAATGGTCGCCACATGCGCTTCTACACCGGCGTCCAGCGGGCTGATCGTGACAAAGGCGC
Organism: uncultured Alphaproteobacteria bacterium; assembly: GCA_964022245.1. Lineage (GTDB taxonomy): Bacteria > Pseudomonadota > Alphaproteobacteria > Caulobacterales > Caulobacteraceae > Brevundimonas. The sequence continues at coordinate 2,300 of CAXICH010000129.1, read as the reverse complement.
CCGAGGCCTCGATCGTTGGCGCAGCGGTCAGTCGTGTGCGCTGCAACGGACTGACAACCACGAGGTCCGGCAGGTCATCAGTGAACAGCGCCGCCACGGCCCCGGCGCGCGCAACGCCGGCCTCCGAAAGCACCGGGTCCCGCTCGGTATCACTGGCCTTCTCGGCATGACGCACGATGTAGACCGTCTGGGCCGAAGCCGTGGCCACGCCGCACACAAGCGCCGCCGCCGTGGCCAGTCCGGTAATCAGTAGCTTCTTCATTCCGCCGCCCCTCGCGTGAATTCAGTCTTGCCGCAGGCCTCACCATACACCCGGCACAGGTCCTGGAATACGCGGTCCCAGGCGAAATGAGTCTCGGCCTTGAGACGCGCCGCGCGCCCGATGGCGTCCAGGTCCCGTTCGAACAGGGCCGATACAGCCTCGGCATAGGCCCGCGGTTCTGCACGGTCGGCCAGCTGTCCGACAGTCGTGTCGACCGTCTCGGCCACACCGCCGGCGTTGACTCCCACAACGGGCCGACCACAGGCCATGGCCTCGAGCACGATCAGGCCGAACGGCTCCTTGTCGTTGGCGTGCACAAAGGCATCGCAGCTGGCGATGATCTTCGAGACCGCTTTCGGATCGGTCTCATAGGGCATGGCGATCACGCGATCCTCGGGCGGCATGCCCGTGCCCGCGCCGACCAGCACCAGATGATAGGGGTCGCCCAGCAGCTGCACGGCCTCGATCAGCACGTCGATGTTCTTTTCCTTTGCGGGCCGCCCGGCGAAGCACAGCAGACGCGCGCTGTCCGGCAGGCCCAGCTGATCCAGCAACCACTGACGGTCCCTGCGGTCCGGACGGAAGGTGTCGATCTCCACACCCAGCGGGCGGATGACGATGTTCTGGATGCCAGCCTCTTCCAGCCGGCGGGCAATGAAGCGGCTGGGCGAGACCACGGTATCGAACTGTGAGAACAAGCGGGCCCAGCGCTTTTCAACCGGCTTCTTGGCCCATTCGCCAAAGTGGAGTGCTGCCAGACCGGCCGGGTCCGAGTGGCAGAAGCCGATGACCGGACAGCCGACCCTCTGACCCGCCTCAAGGGCCCCCTGCCCGGGCGTGTAGGGATCGCCCGCCTCGATGACCGAAGGCTTGAGCGCTGCAACCCAGGCGCCCCAGCGGCGGACCGAGGAGGGCCAGCGATATCCGTCGCCGAACGGCAACTTGGCCGCGTGCAGCCGCATCACGTCGTCGCTACCGACCCGGTGGCGCGCGCCCGGCACAACCAGACTATGGGCAATATCCGGGCGATTTTCAGCCAGCCAGGCCTTCTTGGACAGCAGGTAGCGCTTCACTCCGCCGGAGCGGGGGGCGTACAGCATCGTCGTGTCGACGAGCCGCGGGCGGGCATCCGCCGCGACTTTTCTGACGGCCTGGAAGGCTTCCGACACCTCCTCATCCAGACCGGGGATGAGCCGGAGTTCGGTTTCCTGGACCTCCTGCCCGCGAAGGCTACGGGCCAGTTTCAGGCCGGACTCGCGCCCTGCGCCGTCCGTCAGGGATTTCCGCTTCAGGCGGGACTTTGACTTTACCATGATCGCCCGTAACGCCAGCGGCGGGCAATCTCAAGTCTCGTCCGTGCCCGGCGGATCGTCGTCAATCCGCCTCCCCCTTCGACCGAGCGCTTCCCGGATCAGGACCTCGACCTGGGCATTGACCGAACGAAACTCCGCTGCAGCCAGCCGCTCGACAGCCGCGATCACCTTGGGAGAGGTCCGGAACAGGAATGCTTTTCGGTCTTTCGGCATGTCAGACGATCAGCCGTACAGCGTGCCCGTATTGACGACCGGCTGGGCCTCGCGGTCTGCGCACAGCACGACCAGCAGGTTCGACACCATGGCGGCCTTGCGGTCCTCGTCCAGGTCCACAACCCCGCGGCTGTTCAGATCCTGAAGGGCGTTCTCCACCATCTCGACGGCGCCGCGCACAATCAGGCGCCGGGCCGCCAGAACGGCCTCGGCCTGCTGGCGCTTGAGCATGGCCCCGGCAATTTCGGGCGCGTAGGCCAGGTGGGCGATACGGGCCTCATCGATGGCGACGCCGGCCACGGAAATCCGGCCGACCAGTTCATCGCGAAGCCGGGTCGCCACCTCCTCGGCGTCGGAGCGCAGGGTCAGTTCGTGTTCCTCGCCGTGGTCATAGGCGTAGTGGGCGGCCATATCCCGCAGCGCCGTATCGACCTGGATATTCACGAAGGCGCGGAAATCATCGACATCGAACAGGGCCTGGGCCGAATCCTCGACGCGCCAGACCACATTGG
>CAXICH010000128.1:0-6464 GCA_964022245.1 uncultured Alphaproteobacteria bacterium | reverse complement strand
TCGGCCTGCCCTGCATCGTCTATATGGGCGCCGCCGACATCGAGCGTCAGGCGCCGAACGTCTTCCGCATGAAGCTGCTGGGCGCCGAGGTCCGGCCCGTCACCAACGGCCGCGCGACGCTGAAGGAGGCCATGAACGAGGCCATGCGCGACTGGGTCTCGAACGTCGGCGACACCTTTTACATCATCGGCACGGCCGCGGGTCCGCACCCCTATCCGGCCATGGTCCGCGACTTTCAGAGCGTCATCGGGCGTGAGGCGAGGGAGCAGCTGATGAGCCGCACCGGCCGCCTGCCCGACGCCTGCGTCGCCGCGATCGGCGGGGGCTCTAACGCCATCGGCCTGTTTCACCCCTTTATCGGCGACGAGGGCGTGCGCCTGATCGGGATCGAGGCCGCCGGTCTCGGGCTGGAGGGTAACTCCCACGCCGCCAGCCTGCAGGGCGGGCGCCCCGGCGTGCTGCACGGCAACCGCACCTATCTGCTTCAGGATGACGACGGCCAGATCCTCGAGGGCCACTCCATCTCGGCCGGCCTCGACTATCCCGGCATCGGGCCGGAGCACGCCTGGCTGCACCAGACCGGACGCGCCGAGTACCGCGCCGCCACCGACGCCGAGGCGCTGGAAGCCTTCCAGCTGTGCTCGAGGCTGGAGGGCATCATACCGGCCCTGGAGCCCAGCCACGCGCTGGCCCGCGTTGGCGAGATCGCGGCCGAGGTCGGCAAGGGCGGCAATGTCGTCCTCAATCTGTGCGGTCGCGGCGACAAGGACATTTTCTCGGTCGCCAAACACCTGGGGGTGGAGCTGTGAGGGCGTTTCGCGAATTTGCATCCCGACGTCCGCTGCTCGCGCTGACCCTTGTCGCAACGGTGGTGGTGCTGGTCGGCGTGCCGCTGAGCACCCTCAGGGTTCACGTGGAATTTCCAGCGGCGGAGGCTCAATGACCACGGCCCGCATTGACGCCCGCTTTGCTGCGCTGAAGGCCGAGGGCCGGGCCGGTTTCGTCGCCTATGTCATGGCGGGCGATCCGTCGCCTGAAGCTACGCTCGACATCCTGAACGGTCTGGTCGAGGCCGGGGCCGATGTGCTGGAACTGGGCTTTCCCTTCTCCGATCCGATGGCCGAGGGGCCGACCATCCAGCGCGCCGCTCTGCGCGGGCTGAAATCGGGCCTGACGCTGAAGGGCACGCTGGACCTGGCGCGTCGGTTCCGCGAGGGAAATGCCGATACCCCCCTGATCCTGATGGGCTATCTGAACCCGGTCGAGCAGATGGGATATGACACCTTTGCCCGAGCGGCCGACGAGGCCGGCGTCGATGGCGTCATCATCGTCGACTGCCCGCCCGAGGAGTCCGCGGACCTCGTCGAGGCGCTGGATGCGGCCCGCCTGTCGTTGATCCGGCTGGCCACGCCGACCTCGGACGACAACCGGCTGAAGGTCATCGCACGCGGCACCTCGGGCTTTGTCTATTACGTCTCGGTCGCCGGGGTGACCGGGGTGAAGGAAGCCGTGGCCGGGGATGTTGCCCCTGCGGTGGACCGCGTCCGCGCCGCCACAGGCCTGCCCGTCGCGGTCGGCTTTGGCGTCAAGACGCCCGAACGCGCCGCTGAAATCGCCCGCGTCGCCGATGCGGTGGTGGTCGGCTCGGCCCTGGTCGACCGGATCGAGGCCGCCGTGACCGAGAACCGTGACCCGGTCGTCGACGTTCTGTCCCTTGCGCGGGACCTGTCCGGGGCCGTGCGGGGCGCGCGCGCCGCCGAAACCGTCTAGAGTAGTTTCCATGCCTGATCGCAAGACCCCTGACCGTCCGCAGCCGCCCGCCCGGGGAGGCTGGCTCAGCCGCTTCGCTCCCGGTGTGCGCAAGATCGTCGGCCGCCGCGACACGCCCGACAATCTGTGGGTCAAGGACCCCGATACGGGCGAGATGCTGTATCGCTCGGACCTCGAGACCAGCCTGTGGGTCACGCCCTCGGGCCGCCACATGCGCATCAATGCGCCGACCCGGCTGCGCTATACCTTTGACGACGGCGACTATGAGCCGATCGACACCCCCGAGGTACCCGAGGACCCGTTGAACTTCTCGGACGGCAAGCCCTACCGCGACCGTCTGGCTGCGGCGCGCAAGGCTGCGGGCCGCAAGGACACCATGGCCATCGGCTATGGCGACGTCGGCGGCACCCCTGTCGTGGTGATCGTGCAGGACTTTACCTTCATGGGCGGGTCGCTGGGCATGGCCGCCGGTGAAGCCTTCATCGCCGCCGCCGAGGCTGCCATCGAGCGCAAGGTGCCGCTGGTCTGCTATACCGCCGCCGGCGGGGCCCGCATGCAGGAGGGCGCGCTGTCCCTGATGCAGATGGCGCGCACCACCTTGGCCATCCAGGACCTGAAGGCGGCCAAACTGCCGTTCGTCGTGGTGTTGACCGATCCGACCACGGGCGGGGTGACCGCCAGCTATGCCATGCTGGGCGACGTCCATCTGGCCGAGCCGGGCGCCCTGATCGGCTTTGCGGGCCCCCGCGTGATCGAGGCGACCATCCGCGAGAAACTGCCCCCCGGCTTCCAGCGCGCGGAATATCTGCAGGAAAAGGGGATGGTGGACCGCGTCGTCCCCCGCGCCGACCTGCCCCGCGTGCTCGGCCAGATCCTGTCCATGCTGATGGACGGCCGAAAGGCGGCTTAAGGAGATATCCTCCTCCGCTCGCGGGGGAGGGGGACCGCGAAGCGGTGGAGGGGGCGAGTGCGAGCGAAAGTCCTGACAGCGAAACGCGCCCGAACGTTGAGACGCGCGATGTCGCTTCCTGAAGTCCTGCTGTGGGGCTGTCTGCGCCGGGGGGGGCTGCAGGGACTAAAGTTTCGCCGTCAGCATGCCATCGGGAGCTACATTCTGGACTTCTATTGCGCGTCCGCCCGGCTGGCCGTCGAGGTGGATGGAGAGTTTCACGGCGACGCTGATCAGGCACGCCACGACCTTGTCCGAACGCATTGGCTGAGCGAGCAGGGCATTCAGGTGCTGAGGATCGCCGCGCGGGATGTGCTGGACGAGAAGACCCGGCCTGATGTGCTCGACGCGATTGTGCACGCTGCCGCCCCCTCCACCCCTCCGGGGTCCCCCTCCCCCACGAATGGGGGAGGATGAAGAACATGGACCCCATTTCTGAACGCCTCAGGCAGCGGCACCCCCAACGGATCGATCTGTCGCTGGAGCGGATGAACGCCCTGTGCGCGGCGCTGGGCGATCCCCAGCTCCGCCTGCCGCCCGTGGTCCATGTGGCCGGGACCAACGGCAAGGGCTCGACCCTCGCCTTCCTGCGCGCCATGGCCGAGGCGGCGGGCTTGCGCGTCCACGTCTATTCCTCGCCGCATCTGGTTCGGTTCAATGAGCGAATCCGGCTGGCCGGCAGCCTGATCAGCGATGCGGCGCTGGAGGCCATCCTCGACCGGATCGAGGCCATTCCGGGCGAGGCCACCGTGTTCGAGAGCACAACGGCCGCGGCCTTTGTCGCCATGAGCGAGGTCGAGGCTGATCTGGCCCTGATCGAGGTCGGTCTGGGTGGGTCGCTGGATGCCACCAATGTCCTGCCCGTACCGCAGCTGGCGGTCATCACCCCGGTAGACCACGACCATGCGGAGTTCCTCGGCACCGATCTGGCCGGGATTGCGGGCGAGAAGGCCGGCATCCTGAAACGGGGCGGCCGGGCGGTGGTCGCGCGCCAGCCCGAGGTCGCCCGCGACGTGATCGGCCGCGCGGCGGCCCGCCATGGCGTCACCCTGTCGGTCATGGGCGAGGATATCGATGCTTTCACCGAGCACGGACGGCTGGTCTTTCAGGGCGTCGACCGGCTGCTGGACCTGCCCTTGCCAGTGCTCAGCGGCCCGCATCAGATCGACAACGCCGGGCTGGCCGTGGCCGCCGCGCTGGATCTGGGCCTGACGGTGGACGCCATCGAGACCGGACTGACCTCGGCGGTCTGGCCGGCCCGCATGCAGCGGCTGAAGGCCGGGCCCTATGGCACGCGTGCCGAGGCGGCGGGCGCCGAGCTATGGCTGGACGGGGGCCACAATCCCCATGCGGGTCGAGCGCTTTCGGAGGCCCTGCTGGAGCGCCAGCGCCGCGACCCCCGGCCCATGGCCCTGATCGTTGGCCTCTTGGCTTCAAAGGACGCAGGCGGCTTTTTCCAGACCCTGCGTGGACTGGACGCGCCGGTCATCACGGTGGCGTTCGAGGGCGCCGCCGTCCCGGCCGAGGCCCTGGCCGCCGTCGCGAGAGGTCAGGGGCTGGGCGCCATGCCCGCCGACAGCGTGGATGAGGCCGTCCGCCGCGCGCTCGACCTCGGCGCCGGCCGCATCATCATCTGCGGCTCGCTCTATCTGGCGGGGGAAGTGCTGGGGGCGTCCGAGGACACCTGGCCGGTCTGATCAATCCTCATCTTCCAGTGTCTGGGCCTGTGCGTAGCGGGACAGCATCTCTGCCTCCCGAGCTTCGGGTGAGATATCCACGATCAGAACATGTTCGAGGGTGATCACGCCGTGATGGGCGGCATGGCCGGCAAACCAGAAGACCTCGTCCAGGGAGTCCCCGTCGTGGCAGGTGGTCATGACGTGGCTCGCTTCACTGACGTTGAAGTCGTCCACCTCGAGGTTCGCCCAGTCGATGCTGTCATGCCATGCCTCTGCGTCTACGCCCCATGAGCAGGCGTAGAGGCAACGGTTTTCGACGAGCCAAGGGCTGACCGTTGACCGCCAGTCGGCTTCCACGGGCAGGGCCCCAACGATCACAGCGATAAACGGGGCGGTCGGAAGCCTGGCGACCGGCTTTTCGCCGGCGGGCAGATGGACGTAGGAGACGGGAAGCGGGAAGATGACCTCGGCCGTCATCCCTCAAGTCCTCAGGCTGCCGCGCTGCCGATACCCTGTTCGGCCAGCCATTCGGCGATCTTGCCCTTGGGGATGGCGCCGACCTTCATCGAGGTCATCTGGCCGTCCTTGAACAGCATCAGGGTGGGGATGCCTTTCACGCCCAGCTTCGACGGGGTCATGGGGCTGTCGTCGATGTTCAGCTTGGCGACCGTGACCTGGCCGGCCATGTCGTCCGCAATCTGTTCGAGGGCCGGGCCGATCTGTTTGCAGGGGCCACACCACTCGGCCCAGAAGTCGACCAGCACGGGAGTGGAGGCCTTCAGCACATCGGTCTCGAAGCTGTCGTCGGTGACCTTGATCGTCGTCATGGGGAGGCTCTCTGCAGGCGGGGCGGCGGGCGCCCCTCGGCTATCGGATGTGGGACGAATCCCGCCCCGTTCAAGGTGAAGACTACAGGGCCGGCGCCAGCGCGTGAAGCGCCTCGTCGATCAGGGCGTCCGGCACGGGCATCAGCCGCGGCCCGTCGGTCCAGACCAGCGCGGCCTCGACAGCCCGCCCGGGATAAAGCCGCCGCAACAGGGCGACATAGGCCGCCATCTGCAGCAGATGGGCGGGATCGGTGTGGTCGATATGGTCGGGCGCGGGCCGCTGGGTCTTGTAGTCGATCACCAGCACCCGGTCGGGCAGCACCACCAGCCGGTCCATCCGCCCCGACCAGGCGATGCCCTGAACCGCGCCGGTCAGGGCCACCTCGGCGCGCGATCCGGGGCCGAAGACGGCGGCGAACCGGTCATCCTCCAGCACGCCGAAGGCCGCGCCGGCCATCTCGTTGATCTGGCCGGGCGTCAGGCCGGGCTCGCGCGCCAGCAGGCGGTCCGCTGCGGGCCGGCGGTCCCCCGGCGGCAGGTCCGGCAGGCGCTCCAGCAGGCGGTGGATCAGCGTGCCGCGCCGCAGTCGCGACAGGCCGCCGTCCCGACCCCGGTCGAGCGGCGAGGGCGAGGGTGGTCCTGCGTCTTCCCCGACCTCGGCCAGTCTTGAGGGCGCCCGGGCGCGCAGGCCGGCATCGGGCGGGGGCGTGGCATGGGTCCAGTCGGGCGGGGCCTCACGCGCGGGCAGCGTGGGCACGGCGCGCAACACCGTCACGGGCGCCGGGCCATAGCGCCGCCGTCCGTCGCCCAGTTCGTCCACATCCGACAGTCCGTCGAAAGTCTGGGAGATGAGGTCCCACCAGCTGCCGTCGGTAAAGCCGTCCTTCCGGCCCGTCATGCCCCGGCCCATGATCACCAGCCGGTCGCGGGCGCGCGTCAGCCCGACATAGAGCAGGCGCAGGCTCTCATCGGCCGAGGCCTGTTCGCGGGCAACGCGGGCGGCCGCAAGCGCCGGACAGTCCTCGTCCTTCCGGCCACCCATCAGCCATCCGGCCGGGGCTGGGGCCAGCCCCTCCTCGACCTCGGGCGCCACCTCGAAAAGCGCCGTGCCGCGGGCGCCGGCCCGGGCCGTCGTGTCGGGCAGGAAGACGACCGGCGCCTCCAGCCCCTTGGCCCCGTGCACCGTCATGATCCGCACCTCGCCGCGCGGGCCCTCCAGATCGCGTTTGACCTCGACCT
>CAXICH010000127.1:0-6467 GCA_964022245.1 uncultured Alphaproteobacteria bacterium | reverse complement strand
TCCAGATGCTTCAGCGCGATCGAGCGGGCCAGCGTCTGCCAGTCGGACTTGGTGCCGATCCAGTCGCGGATGCGCGACTCCAGCTTCGTCTGCAGCAGATACAGATGCCGCGTGTCCCGGACCTCGAGGTTCCGCGAGCCGGATACGCTGGAATAGGGATCCTTGAGGTCCATCGGGTCCAGCAGCCGACCGCAGTTGTCGCACTGGTCGCCGCGCGCCTTTTCATAGGCGCAGTGCGGGCAGGTGCCCTCGACATAGCGGTCCGGCAGGAAGCGCCGGTCGTCGATCGAATAGATCATCTGATCGACGCGTTCCTCGATCAGGCCATTGTCCTCCAGCACCTTGGCGAAATGCTGGGTCAGGCGCTGGTTCGGTTCATTCGAGGACCGGCCGAACCAGTCGTAGCTGAGGCCGAAGGCCTCACCCGCCGCCTTCTGGATCTGGTGCTGTTCGTCGCAATAGGTCCGCACGTCCTGACCGGCGGCGGCGGCGGCCAGCTCGGCCGGGGTGCCGTGCTCGTCGGTGGCGCAGATGTACAGGACCTCGTGGCCCTGCCCCCGCTTGAATCGCGCCCAGACATCGGCGGGCAGCATCGACCCGGCCAGATTCCCAAGGTGCTTGATGCCGTTGATATAGGGCAGCGCCGAGGTGATCAGAATGCGGGCCATGAGTGTCCGGGAGGTTGCACAGCGGTCGGGGAAGCCGTGGGATATAGAGGGCGCCGGGCCATCCGTCACCCTGCCGCACGTCGCGACCTAGCCGGGCGCCAGTCGCACCATCCGGCGGGCGATGCGGATGAAGCGCCCGGTCAGCAGGGCTGACGAGACGAGGCTGGCAATGATGATGGCCCAGACCAGTCCGTCCACACCCATGCGCGGCGCCAGCACCCAGCCCAGCGGCATCATCACCGCGCCATAGGCGGTGAAATGCATAACCGTCGGCCACCAGATGTCACCCGCCGCGCGGTTGGCCTGGGCCGCGACCGCCTGGATGCCGTCCGCGACGAAGAACAGGGTCGCCAGCACCAGCGCCGGCACCGCAATGGCGATCAGCGCCGGGTCGCGGCTGTAGGCCCCGATCAGCAGCGGCGCCGTCGGCCAGACGATCAGGGCTATGGCCAGCGTCAGGGTCGAGATCACCGCCAGACTGACCAGACCCGCGCGCATCACGCCCTGCGCATCCGCCGCCCCGAACGCCCGCCCGACCAGCACAGCGGCGGCCGACGACAGGCCCATCGGGATCATGAAGACGATAGCCGAGATGTTCAGCACCACCGCCCAGGCGGCCGTCTCGTTCGTGCCCAGCCGTCCGGCGATCAGGGTCATCAGGGCAAAGGCCCCGACCTCGATGAAATAGCTGGAGCCGGCGCCATAGCCCACCTTGCGCTGCTCGGCCTCGGCCAGCGGATCGCGCGGCGCCTTGCGGAAAATGCCCAGCGCCCGGGCTTCCGGCAGGCGCACGATATAGACGATCAGGAACACGGCCAGCGCCGCGCGCGCAAAGAAGGTCGCCCATGACGAGGCCAGCGCCCCGTCCACACCCAGACCCAGAAGGTCCGGCACCAGCAGCAGATTCAGCGCCAGATTGACGCCATTGGCCACCCACATGGCGACCATGCCCGGCTTGGGCTTGCCCAGCGCCTCCAGAAAGAACTGCGCCGCCACACTGACCAGATAGGCGGGCATCGACAGCGAGAACACCAGCAACGGCAGGCGCGCGCCCTCGGCCAGTCCGTCCTCCAGTCCGATCGAGGCCAGTCCCCACGGTCCCACCAGCATCAGGCCGATCATCGACCCCACGCCCAGCCACAGCGAATAGACCAGCCCCCGCCGCAGCACGGCCCCGACCTCGTCGCGACGTCCCTCGCCCAGCCGCCGCGCGGTCATCACCTGCACCCCCAGCAACAGGCCGACCGCCGTCGTGATCACGATTGAGGTCGGCGTCCACGCCAGGGTGTGGAAGGCCAGTTCGGTGCTCGAGAAATTGCCGACCACGACCGCATCGGTCAGCCCCATGACCATGATGCCGATGCGCGCCAGCACCACCGGCCACGCCAGGGTCAACAGGTCGCGCAGGACGGTTCGGGTGGCAGGAGATGCGGGCATGGGGTTTTGCGGCAGGAGGCGGGAGAAGGATTGGATCGGGCAGCGGCCGCGATCGGGCGGTCGCTTTAGCGGCTTCCTGTCCGCGTGTCTCTAGAGCCTCATCCCCATTGCCTACTGCCTCCCCTTCACCACGCCCCCATTTCGCGCAGCTGTCTGGCCAGCTCGGGCGGCAGATCACCGGCGTCCATGGTCGACAGGTCGGGCGGCGCGTCCTTCGGTTCCAGATAGCGCCATCCCTGAAACGGACGCCGGGCCTGGGGTGCGGTGCGGATCACCTCCGGCGCCAGCTGGATCAGGCATTGCGAAGCCTTGCCCTCGCCCCGGGTGGTGATGTCGGTGATCGGCATGCGGCAGACGACCGAGCCCTTGATCACCCAGTACAGCGAGCCGCCATCCTCAAGCTCGTCTGCGCGCTTGGGCGTCATCCGCGTATGCACCGTCAGCCAGTCGCCTTTCGACGCACGGCGTTCCAGCGTCTCGACCTTCGCCACCCCGACGCACAGCTTGATCAGATGAAGGGCCATGTCAGGCGAGGTAGGCCAGCGTGTCTGCGCGGGCAAGCCTGACCATCCGGAAGGCCAGAGCTATGGGGGTCAAGACCCCTGCGACATCTCGCGACCCACCGTGATCATTGTGTTGCCGAGCGCCTGCATTTCCTGGCCACAGCGCGGAGCGGACCGCTCGATCATCGCGCCGATCTCCGCGTCCGTGTAGGTGGATGCCCAGGTGTAGAAGCGCCGGACCTGATCGGTACCCGGATTGCGGCCCTCCAGGCGCCCGATGTAGTAGACCATTCCAACGGACCCGCTCACCTGCTCGGCCGGATCGCTGGCCATCAAGGCGAACAGGGCGATGCACTCCAGATCCTTCTGATCGGCTTGCGATACGGGGTCCTGCACGGCGATGGCCGGCGAGGACACCGACAGACTTGCGGCCATCCACAGGCTCGAAATCAGAGACGACACAGGTTCACTCCTCCACTGAAACGACCGCCAGAACCGCATCGGCCCCGACCTGATCGCCCACGTTAAAGCCGATGCTCTCGACCACGCCATCATAGGGCGCGGTCAGGGCCTGTTCCATCTTCATCGCCTCGATGACGACCACAGACTGACCCTTCTTGACTGGATCGCCCGCCTTGACCGGCACCGCCACCACCTTGCCCGGCATCGGCGCGCGGAGGCTGCCGTCGGAGGCGGGACCTGCCCCCATTGCCGACAGTGGCGGACGGTCCCGAAACTCGTGGACCAACCCATCCTCAAAGCCGAGGATCAGGTCGCCCTTCAGTTCCGTGTGCCGCTGATAGATCGCCGCGTCCGCAGGACGGACGTCCGAGGCCTCGCCCGCGTGCCAGATCCGAACGGTCCCGACGGGCTCGGCGTTGAGCCTGAAGCCGGTTGCGCCTGCCAGCGACGACCAGACCGACGTCTCTTCCCGATCCGGGGGCCCCCTATCGAGAGCATGGTTGGCGACTTCCGCCATCAACACGGCTGACGGCCCCGCCGTGGCGAGCGCCCCCTCCTCCGTCCCGATGAACCCCGTATCCACATCGCCCGACACAAACCGCGGGTGTTCCAGACACCGGACCAGAAAACCCGCATTGGTCCGCACCGGCCAGACCTCGACCGCGCCGCAGGCCTCGGCCAGCGCCTCGGCGGCCTCTTCGCGCGTGTCCTCGTGCACGATCAGTTTGGCGATCATCGGGTCGTAGAACTGGCTGACCTCGCCGCCCTCCTCTACGCCCGTATCTATCCGCATCCCGTTCGGCAGGCGGAAATGCTCCAGCTTGCCGATCGAGGGCAGGAATCCATTGGCCGGATCCTCGGCATAGAGGCGCGCCTCCATGGCCCAGCCGTGAATGCCGATCTCGTCCTGCTTCAGCGGGATCGGTTCACCGGCCGCCACGCGCAACTGCCATTCGACCAGATCGACCCCCGTGATCGCCTCGGTCACCGGGTGTTCGACCTGCAGCCGGGTGTTCATCTCCATGAACCAGATGCGGTCGGCCCGCAGGCCCTCGCTGGCATCGGCGATGAATTCGATGGTGCCCGCGCCCTCATAGTTCACGGCCTGGGCCGCCCGCACGGCCGCTGCGGTCACGGCCTGCCGCGTTTCGGCATCCATGCCGGGGGCCGGAGCCTCCTCGATCACCTTCTGGTGCCGCCGCTGCAGCGAACAGTCGCGCTCGTTCAGGTGAACGACCGTGCCGTGGGTGTCGCCGAAGACCTGCACCTCGATATGGCGCGGCCGGGTGATATAGGTCTCGATGAGGACACGCGGATCGCCGAACGACGACTGGCCCTCGCGCTGGGCGCTGGCCAGGGCATCGGCAAAGTCCTCGGCCCGGTCGACGCGGCGCATGCCCTTGCCGCCACCGCCGGCGACGGCCTTGATCAGTACCGGATACCCGATGCGGTCGGCCTCGGCCTTCAGCGTGTCCGCCGACTGGTCCTCGCCCTGATAGCCGGGGGTCACGGGCACGCCCGCCTCGATCATCAGCTTTTTGGCGGCGTCCTTCAGGCCCATGGCGCGGATCGACGCCGGGGGCGGCCCGATCCAGACCAGCCCCGCGGCCTTCACCGCCTCGGCAAAGTCGGCATTCTCGGACAGGAAGCCATAACCCGGGTGGATGGCCTCGGCCCCCGTCGCCTTCGCGGCGGCGAGGACCTTGGCCCCGTCCAGATAGGACTCGCTGGCCTGCGCCGGTCCCAGCAGCACAGCCTCATCGGCCATCCGCACATGCGGCGCCCGGGCGTCGGCTTCGGAATAGACGGCAATGGTCCGCAGCCCCATGGCCCGGGCCGTGCGGAAAACGCGACAGGCAATTTCGCCCCGATTGGCGACCAGTACAGACTTGAACATCAGCGCGTCCTATTCCGCCCAGCGCGGCTTGCGCTTGTCGAGGAAGGCGCGGACGCCCTCCTGCCCTTCCTTCGACACGCGCGCGCGGGCGATGCGGTGGGCGGTGTCTTCCATCAGGGAATGATCGACCTTGTGGTGGGCCACGTCATGCACCAGCCGCTTGGCATTCCCCATCGCGCCGGGCGCGCAGGCCGTCAGCGACCCGCTCAACTGGCTGATGAAGCCCTCGAGGGCAGCGGCATCCGGAACCACCGCATCCACCAGCCCGATGTGGGCGGCATAGTCGGCGTCGAACATATTGGCCGTGAGGAACAGCGCCCGGGCCCGGCGCGCGCCGACCGCCTCGATCACATAGGGGGCGATGGTCGCCGGGATCAGGCCCAGCTTGACCTCGCTGAAGGCGAACTTCGTGCCCTTGACCGCCACGGCCATGTCGCAGGCCGCGACAATGCCCGCGCCCCCGCCCATGGCCGCGCCCTCGACCAGCGCCACCGTCAGCGCCGGCACGTCGTGCAGGGCCTTGAGCATCTTCGCCAGACCCATGGCGTCCGACCGGTTGTCGCTCTCGGACCAGTCGGCCGCCGCGGCCATCCACGTCAGATCCGCCCCGGCGCTGAAGGTGCCGCCCGCCCCGCGCACGAACACCACCCGGATATGATCGGCCCCGTGCAGGGTCTCGAACGCCTGATAGAGGGCGCCGATGGTCCGGGCGTCAAATGCGTTCTTCTTGTCCGGCCGGTTGATGGTGATGAACACCGTCCCGTCCGGCGTCGACTCGATCGTCACCAGGTCGCTGACGGCATCGGTGTCTGCCCCCGCCACCATGGGATGGGCGATGCGGTTCATCTCCCGTGCCTCGGCATCGGTGATGTCCATGGCATTGAGGTCAGCCTCGGTAGGGGTCTTGTCGGGCATATCAGCGCCTTTCGGTGGCCCGCCCCCTCGCGGGGTCCGGGCAGGAAAACTACATCCGGAACACGCCGAACGGCGTGTCGGGGATCGGGGCATTCAGGCTGGCGGAGATCGCGAGGCCCAGAACGTCGCGGGTCTGGACCGGGTCGATGACGCCATCGTCCCACAAACGCGCGGTGGCGTAATAGGGATTGCCCTCATCCTCATATTTCTGGCGGATCGGCGCCTTGAAGGCCTCGGCCTGGTCCTCGGTCCAACTGTCGGCGTCGCGGTGCACGGTCGCCAGCACACTGGCCGCCTGTTCGCCCCCCATGACGGAGATGCGGCTGTTCGGCCAGGTGAACAGGAATCGCGGGGAATAGGCCCGTCCGCACATGCCGTAATTGCCGGCCCCGAACGACCCGCCGATCAGGACCGTAAACTTGGGCACCTCGGCTGACGCAACCGCCGTGACCAGCTTGGCGCCGTGCTTGGCGATGCCTTCGGCCTCGTACTTGCCGCCGACCATGAAGCCCGAGATGTTCTGCAGGAACACCAGCGGGATCTTGCGCTTGCAGGCCAGCTGGATGAAGTGCGCGCCCTTCAGCG
>CAXICH010000126.1:0-6468 GCA_964022245.1 uncultured Alphaproteobacteria bacterium | reverse complement strand
ATGATGGGCCGCCATCTGTGGACGGCCGAGGTGTTCAACTGCAACGCCCCCGACACCGGCAATATGGAAGTGCTCCATATGTACGGGAATGAGGCCCAGCAGGCGCGCTGGCTCAAGCCGCTGATGGCCGGCGAGATTCGCTCCGCCTTCCTGATGACCGAGCCCGAGGTCGCCTCCTCGGATGCCACCAACATCCAGACGCGGATCGAGCGCGATGGCGACCACTATGTGATCAACGGCCGCAAATGGTGGTCGACCAATATGGGTCACCCGAACGTCGCCGTGACGATCGTCATGGGCAAGACCGATACCGAGGCTGCCACCCACGCCCAGCAGTCGCAGATCATCGTGCCTGTCGACACGCCCGGATTCCGCGTCGAGCGGATGCTGTCGGTGTTCGGCTATGATGAAAAGCCGATCGGTCACGCCGAGGTGGTGCTCGAGAACGTCCGCGTCCCGGTCGAGAACCTGATCGCCGGCGAGGGCCGGGGCTTCGAGATCGCCCAAGGGCGCCTCGGGCCGGGTCGTATCCACCACTGCATGCGCGCCATCGGCATGGCCGAGCGGGCGCTGGAGCTGATGTGCGCCCGCCTGCTGTCCCGCACGGCCTTCCGCAAGTCGCTGGCCGAGCATTCGGTCTGGGAACAGCGCGTCGGCGAGGCCCGCACCCAGCTCGAGATGTGCCGCCTGCTGGTGCTCAAGGCCGCCTGGATGATGGACAACGGCGGGGCCAAGAATGCCCGGTCCGAGATCGCCCAGATCAAGGTCGCCGCGCCGCGCATGGCCCTGCAGATCATCGACGACGCCATCCAGGCCCATGGCGGCGCCGGTGTGTCCAGCGATACGCCTCTGGCCGAGATGTACGCCATGGTCCGCACCCTCCGCATCGCCGACGGCCCGGACGAGGTTCACAACCGCTCGATCGCGCGTCTCGAATACGCCAAACACGGCGGCCGCCCGGTTCGCTGAGTATCGCCGTTTTTGCGGCAACGCTTGTTCGGCTGATACGTTGACCCGACTCGCGTCGGGCTTGTGGGCTCGATTCTCCCGCGCCAGACACCGGAGACCCCCATGAACGCGCCCGCTACCGTTCAGGAGCAGAGTGCCCGGGATGTGGCCCGCTACCAGGCCTCGCGCCGCGTCATGCCGGCCCTCGCCGAGGGACTGTCGGCCGAGGACCTGCAGGCCCAGTCCATGGCGGACTGCAGCCCCGGCAAATGGCATCTGGCCCACACGACCTGGTTCTATGAGGCGCTGATCCTCTGCCGCGACCCCGACTATCGGCCATTCGACCCGGTCTGGTTCACCCTGTTCAACTCCTACTATGACGGCGTCGGCGAGCGGATCGCCCGCGACCGGCGCAGCCTGATCACCCGCCCGACGCTGGACGACGTCATGGCCTATCGCCGCGAGATCGACCGCCGCATGGTCGACCGCCTGCGCGCCGGCCTGACGGACGGGGAGGGGCGCTATCTGTTCGTCCTCGGCCTCAACCACGAACAGCAGCATCAGGAGCTGTTCCTGATGGATCTGCTGAACCTGATGGCGTGTTCGCCACTGGATCCCGTGGCCTTCGACCGCGAGCCCGGCTGGCGCAGCGACCATGCGGCGTGCGACGGCTGGGAGGCGTTCGAGGGCGGCCTTGTGACCGTGGGCCATGACGGCGCAGGCTTTGCCTTTGATAACGAGGGCCCCGCCCATCCCGTGCACCTCCAGCCGTTTCAGCTGGCCCGCGATCTGGTGAGCAACGGCCGGTGGCTCGAGTTCATGGGTGACGGGGGCTATCGCCGTCCCGAACTGTGGCTGTCCGACGGCTGGGCCACGGTCCGGTCCGAAGGCTGGCAGGCCCCCCTGTACTGGCAGTCCGGTGACGCGGGCTGGACCGCCCTGACCCTGACCGGCCGCCAGCCCGTCGATCCGGAGGCCCCCGTGTGCCACGTCAGCCTTTACGAGGCCGACGCCTTCGCCCGCTGGTCCGGCGCCCGCCTGCCGACCGAGGCCGAATGGGAGCACGCCGCCCGCGCCCGCCCCGACGCCTTCGCCGGCCTCGACGGCCAGGTCTGGCAGCACACCGCCAGCGCCTATGCCCCCTATCCGGGGTTCCGGACGACCCCCGGCGTCGCCGCCGAGTACAACGGCAAGTTCATGGCCAATCAGGGGGTGCTGCGCGGCTCCTGTTTCGCGACCCCGCCCGATCACCGCCGCCTGACCTATCGAAACTTCTATTATCCGCATCAGCGCTGGGCCTTCGCCGGTCTGCGTCTGGCGCGCGATGCCGACCCCCAGCCCGGAGCCCGGATGCCGACCGACGACGAGACCGCACAATTCAGGGCCGATCTGATCGAGGGCCTGTCGCGGCCGCAGAAGTCGCTCTCGCCCAAATGGCTCTATGACGCCGAGGGTTCGCGCCTGTTCGAGGACATCACACGACTGCCGGAATACTATCCGACGCGACAGGAAACTGCCCTGCTGCGGGACATGGCCCCCGACATCGCCCGCTTCATGGGCGAGAATGCCGTGCTGGTCGAGTTCGGCTCCGGCGCCAGTGAAAAAACCCGGATCGTACTCGATCAGGCGCCGGACCTGGCCACCTATATGCCGATCGACATCAGCGTCGATGCGCTGGACGCTGCCACCGACCGCATCCGTGAGGCCTATCCCGACCTGGAGGTGAGCCCGGTCGCCGGGGACTTCCTCGACCTGCCGCCCCTGCCCGAACTCGGCAAGGGGCCGCGCACGGGCTTCTTCCCCGGCTCGACCATCGGCAATCTGACGCCTGAGCTTGCGGTCCGCTTCCTGACCTCGGCGCACGACCGGCTGGGGCCCGGCTCGCATTTCATTCTGGGGGTGGATCTGGTCAAGCCGGTCGAGCTGCTGGTCGCCGCCTATGACGACGCCGAGGGCGTGACCGCGGCCTTCAACCTCAACCTGCTGGAACGCGCCAATCGCGAGCTGGGTGCTGACTTCGATCCGGACGGCTTCCGGCATCGCGCCGTCTGGAATCCGGAACGGTCACGGATGGAGATGCATCTCGTGTCGACGCGGGATCAGACCGTCACCCTCGACGGAACCGCGATCCGCTTTCTGGAGGGCGAAACCCTGCACACGGAAAGCTCGCGGAAATTCACGCGCGAGGCCGTGGTCGAACTGGTGGAAAAGGCCGGCTGGCGGCTGGTGGAGTGGCGCGAATCGAAGGCGCCCGCCGTGGCCCTCGCCCTGCTTCAGGGCTGAGGGCCGGCAAGGCGCCTATTTGGGGCTGGGGGCGCCCGCCGTGGTTTCGGGCTGACGGCTGCCGTGCGAGGCCTCGCCCCCCTTGCGACCGGCCTGGGCGGCGAGGGCACGATCCTGGGAAAAGCTGCGCTTCTCGCTGGGCACGCTGGCACCACCCTTGCGGGCGATGGCGCGCTGGCGTTCCGGGTCCATGGAGGCAAAGCCCCGTTTGGAAACTCCGGACGGGCGGGCGGGGGGCTTGGCCTCGGCCATGGTGTTGACCTTTCTGACTAATCAAGAACTGTGCAGAAAGAACCCCGTGGCCCCCTTACGGTTCCGCTCAGGGCGGGCTGCGACGTTCCGACTCAGGGGAGAACCGCACCCCCTGTCCGGACAGCGCCCGGTCGGACACAAAGGGATTGTCCCGCCGCTCCGCCCCGAAGGTCGAGTGGGGGCCGTGTCCAGGCACAAAGGTCACATCATCGCCCAGCGGCCACAACTTGGTGACGATGCTCGTCACCAGCGCCTGCGGATCGCTCTGCGGAAAGTCGGTCCGCCCGACCGAGCCCTTGAACAGAACGTCTCCGACCTGGGCGAAGCGCGCCGCCTCGCAATAGAAGATGACATGGCCGGGCGTATGGCCGGGGGTTCGGAACACCTGCCATCGGGTCTGTCCCAGGGTCAGTTCGTCGCCCTCGTCCAGCCAGCGGTCGGGCGTGAAGCTCCGCGCCTCGGGCAGGCCGTACATCTGTCCCTGGGCGGGAATGCCATCGATCCAGAACTGGTCGTCCGGGTGCGGCCCGATGACCGGAGCGCCTGAAATCTCATGGAGCTCGGCGGCGCCGCCCGCATGGTCCAGATGGCCGTGGGTGATCCAGATCTGCTCCATCTCAAGCCCGCGACGCTGGATTTCCGCCAGGATGGCGGGGCCGGATGCGCCCGGATCAATGACGGCGGCCTTCTTCGTGGCTGTGCACCAGACGACGGTGCAGTTCTGTTGCAGGGGCGTGACCGGGCTGATGAACAGGCCGAGGGGGGAGGGGGATGCGCTCATCCCCCTGACATAGGCTGCCGTCCGCCGCGTGTGAACCGCCCTGCGTACGCCCCGCGCGTTGACCTTTGGCGGCGTTCTCGACATAAGGGCGGGCTTCGAGGTGCCGCTCCGCAAGGGGCGGCCCTGTTTGCTTATCCCACCACGCGCGCGGTCCGAAGACGGTCGCGCCCCAGAGCGTCAGATCGTCCATGCAAGTCGTTGAAAAGTCCGCCGCCGGCCTCAGCCGCGTGATCGAGGTTATCGTTCCCGCCACTGAGCTGAACGAGAAGCTGGATGCCCGCATCAAGGAAGTGGCCCCCCAGATGAAGCTCAAGGGCTTCCGTCCGGGCAAGGTGCCGGCTTCGCATGTGCGCAAGGCCTATGGCCGGGACTTCATGGGCGAGATCGTCAACGCCACCCTGAATGAGTCGAGCCAGAAGGCTCTGGAAGACGCCAAGCTGCGCCCGGCCGCCCCGGCCGAGATGAAGCTGACCAGCGACATGGACAAGGTCGTCGCCGGCCAGGCCGACCTCGCCTATGAAATGTCGCTCGAGGTCATGCCCGACTTCACCCCGGTCGACCCCAAGACGCTCAAGCTGGAGCGTCCTGTCTATGAGGCGACCGACGCCGACATCGACGAGACCCTCAAGGAACTGGCCTCGCAGTCCAAATCCTATGAGGACAAGACCGGCAAGACGGTCAAGGCTGCCGACGGCGACCAGCTGACCATCGACTTCGTCGGCAAGATCGACGGCGAAGCCTTCGAAGGTGGCTCGGCCGAGGACGCCGATCTGGTGATCGGTTCGAACCGCTTCATCCCCGGCTTTGAAGAGCAGCTGAAGGGCGCCAGGGTCGGCGAGGACAAGGTCGTCGAAGTGACCTTCCCCGAGGACTATCAGGCCGCCCATCTGGCCGGCAAAAAGGCCACCTTCGACGTGACCGTCAAGGCGATCAAGGCCGAGGCCGAAACCAAGATCGACGATGAGTTCGCCAAGCGCCTCGGTCTGGAAGACCTCGAGAAGCTGAAAGGCATCCTCAAGGACAATCTGAACCAGCAATATACCAACGCTGCCCGCTTCAAGCTGAAGCGCGCCCTGCTGGACCAGCTGGACGCCGGCCACAGCTTCGATCTGCCGCCCAAGATGGTCGAGGCCGAGTTCGACGGCATCTGGCGTCAGGTCGAGGCCGACAAGGAAGCCGGCCGCCTGCCGGAAGAGGACGCCAAGAAGTCCGACAAGAAGCTCAGGGAAGAGTACCGCAAGATCGCCGAGCGTCGGGTGCGTCTCGGCCTGGTGCTTGCCGAGATCGGCCGCGCCAATAATGTCGGCGTCACCGACCAGGAGCTGAACAACGCCCTGATGGCCGAGGCCCGCAACTATCCGGGTCAGGAGCGTCAGGTGCTGGACTTCTACCGCCAGAATCCCGAGGCCGCCGCCCAGATGCGCGCCCCGATCTACGAAGAGAAGGTCTGCGAACTGATCTTCGGCCAGGCCGAAATGACCGACAAGCCGATCAGCAAGGATGAGCTGATGAAGGAAGACGACGAGGGCTGATCCCCCCGTCATCCCTGACCGCTTCAACGCCCGGCCGCAGCCAGCCTGCGCCGGGCGTTTTGCTGTGGAGGGCCCCCGATCCACCTCCCCATCTCCGACAGGGAGGAGACACAATCCCCGTCATCCTCGGGCTTGACCCGAGGATCGGTGTCACCCGCAACGGCGGATCGCCTGCCCGGACCGATCCTCCGATCAAGTCGGAGGATGACGATGGGTCAGAAGGCGCAGATATAATACCTGCCCGCAATTTCCCCGGGCTTTTCAACGTCCCGCCCGTTTCTCGCACCGTTCTTCCCGCCTCACCTGGGGCCTGTGCCACCCTTTGCCTGTCTCCGTCGCAGGAGAGGCGCCTCGGGACCCAGGCACCGCAGCGGCGACGGGGGCCGGTCGAGCGGGACTGCCCGGGGCGAAACCCCGGGGTCCGGGGCGTTTCTGGACGCCTCGCCCGTCGCGGGCCGAGAGACTGGGACCTGCTGTCGAACCGGGACAGGCGAGGTCGGGACCGCAAGCTTTTGGGCGCTCCGACTCCCGGCTGAAGAGACAGTCCCCCCAGGCGCTCGCGTGAACCGACCGGGGCGGCGCCAGGCCAGGTGCCGAAAATTACACAGCGCCCGTAACGCGAAAGCAGGGCGCATACGGTTCCGGGCCCCCGGCCCACGCGCCGCCCGCCTC
>CAXICH010000125.1:0-6514 GCA_964022245.1 uncultured Alphaproteobacteria bacterium | reverse complement strand
CCGAGTCCCGCGCGACACAGGCGGCCTGACACCGGTATTCGGCACCTCGACACCGGAAGGCGACGCAGCCTAGATTCCCCGTTCGAGGACAGTTCGGGCCGGGAGAAGACGCTTGCGCGCCACAGAGCGACGCATCAATCCCACGGGGCGCCGCAAGGCCGACCGGGGTCGCGCCTCACCCGCATGGGTGCGGGTGCTGATCCTTGTCGTGGCCCTGGGCGTGGCCAGCTATGTCCTGCTGTTCGGTCGGGAAATGGCCCGGCCGGTCCGCGATTCCGACCAGCTCCGCGATCAGGCCATGGTGGCCGAGGCCGGACGGCTGGCCTCCGACACCCTGCTGCGCATCCGCACGGCCGAACTGGCCCTGGCCGGATCCAGCCGCGACCTGCCCGCCGGCATGGCGGTCGCCTTTGTCGATGCGGCGGGCCAGATCGGGATCGCCCGTGGCGCCTCGATCCCCGACTTTCGGCCCCTTCCCGCCCGTGACGGGACACCGGTTGCCGATCCGGATGGACAGGCGCTGCTGATCCGGCGGACCACCGCCGACGGGCGCGACGCCGTGGTGCGGATTCCACTTCCCCCGGCCGTGGCCCCCGAAAACGGGCTGCTGGCGCTGCGCGTCGGCCAGGCCGTGATCGGTGCGGGCGGCCGCTCGGCCGATCAGACCTCGCTGTGGATGGGACTGAGCGGGGCGGCCCCCGAGGCCGACGGCCGCATCCACGCCGTCATGCCGGAAACGGGGCCAAGCTTCCGCCGGGTCGCGACGCCGGTTGGCGACACCGGCCTTGTCGTCATCGGCGCCCGCCCCGATGCGGTCGGTGCCACCGCCCTGCTGGACGATGCCTGGGTGCTGATGGCGCCGCTGCTGGTCGGGGTGCTGGTGTTGCTGGCGGTCTTGCTGCAACAGGCCCGCTCGGCCCGCGCCGGGCGTGAGTGGGCCGAGACCGAGCGCCGTTTCCGCATCGCGGTTGAGGGCGCCCGCTGCGGCGTCTGGGAATGGGACCTCGAGCGCGAGGAAGTGATGCTGTCCGACTATATGGCCGTCATGATGGGGGTGGAGCAGCCCGGCGCCATGCCGGCCGCAGCCTTTGTCGAGCGGGTCCATCCGGACTATCGGGAGACCCTGGTCCATGCCCTGCGTCAGGCGTCGACCTTCGGCACCTTCGAGGTCAGCTTCCCCGTGCCGGATGAGAACGGCCGCCCGCGATGGATCGATGCGCGCGGCCAGTCACGCGGCGTGCGCGGCGACAACGGCTTTACGGTCATTCTCGGCGTGGCCCTCGACATCACCGAGGAGCGCCGCGCCAAGGCCCAGGCCCAGTCCGCCGAGAGCCGCCTGCGCGACGGCATCGAAAGCGTCTCGGACGCCTTTGTCCTGTTCGACCGGGCCGACCGCCTGATCCTCTGGAACCAGGCCTTTGTCGACACCTTCGGCTTTGAGCCCGGCAGGGTCCGCCGGGGAGCGCAGAAGGACGACCTCAACCGGATCGCCGCGCTCGCCATCCGGGCCGAGCATCCGGCGGCCGGCGGACGCAGCGGCGCCCGCGAGGTCGAGCTCAACGACGGGCGCTGGCTGCAACTGGTCGAGCGGTTCACCTCTGACGGCGGCACGGTCGTCACCGCCGCCGAGATCACCGCGATCAAGCGTCAGGAAGCCGAGCGCCAGCGGGCCGCGGACTCGCTGCGCGCCATGGTCGAAAAGCTGGAGGCCAGTCAGGAAAAGCTCAGCCTGCTGGCCCGCAAATACGAGGTCGCCATGACCCGGGCCGAGGCCGCCAACCAGGCCAAGTCCGAATTCCTGGCGAATATGAGCCACGAACTGCGCACCCCCCTGAACGCCATCAACGGCTTCTCGGAGATCATGACGGCCGAGATGTTCGGCCCGCTGGGCGACCCCCGCTACAAGGGCTATTCCGCCGACATCCTCAAGTCAGGCCAGCACCTGCTGAGCCTGATCAACGACATCCTCGACATGGCCAAGATCGAGTCCGGCAAGATGACCCTCTATTACGAGGCTGTCTCGGTTCGCGACGTCTGCGAGGATGCGGCGCGGCTGATGCGCGGCAAGGTCGAGGAGGCCGGGCTGACCCTGACGCTGGACGCGTCCGACACCCTGCCCGAGATGCAGGCCGACCATCGCGGCCTGAAACAGGTCATGCTGAACCTGATCTCCAACGCGGTGAAGTTCACGCCCGAGGGCGGCCATATCCGGGTCGAGGCTCGCCTGACCGACGCCGGCCTGATCCAGATCGCGGTCACCGATACCGGCATCGGCATCGCCGCCGAGGATGTGGCGCGACTGGCGCGGCCGTTCGAGCAGGTCGAGGGCCAGCATTCCAAGACCACCCAGGGCACCGGCCTCGGCCTGGCCCTGACCAAGTCGCTCATCGAGCTGCATGGCGGCGAACTGTGGATCGACAGCGAGCCCGGTCAGGGGACGACGGTCGCCTTCACCCTGCCGCTGGTGCCGCCCGCCCAGACCGATGGCCAGCGCGAGGCGGCCTGACCCTATTCGGTGGGCGGGGGGGCGCGCCGCTCTCCGCGATCGCCCCGGTCACGGCCACCGCGACCCCGGCCCCGCGGACCATGACGCGACAGCAGCGGGGCTACGGCCGCACGCTCCTCGGCCGTCAGGGTGGCCAACAGGGCCGAGGTGTCGTCCTCGATCCGGGCGCGTCCGCGAAGCTCCGCCTCACGGGACGTGGCCAGCAGGGTCCGCACGGCCTCGCCGTCATAGGGAGTTTCCAGCGCCCGGCTGAGCGCCGCCTTCCGCGCCGTGCGCGACTCCTCGAAATCGGGACGGGCCGACAGGGCGGAGTCCCGCAGGGCGGTCTTCACCCGCGCCTGGGTCTCCGGCGACAGGGCGCCCACCGCCTGCCACGGACTGTTGCCACTGCGGCCCGGTCGACGCTGATCTTCGACCCGGCTCTCGATCCGGTTCAGCGACACCGCCATGGTGGCCACCGCCGCCAGGGCAAAGACATTGATCACGGCCAGGACAATCAGGCCGATCTTCATTGCACGCGCGCTCATCCCAGCACCTCCGTATCGTCGATCCCGCTCAGGGTGGCCTGATAGAGCACGGCGTCGGCCTGCACATCGGCGGTCAACCGGTCCGTCAGGGTCACGCCGAACATCACCCCGGCGCAGGCGGCCGCCATCAGCCCGGCTCCCGACGCCAGCCGGAACCGGTCCAGCCTGAAGCCCGGCAGGCGGAATCCCCGGGCCCGCGCCGCGGGCGCCAGGGCCGCGTCGGCCCCCTTCAACGCCCGGGCAAAGGCCGCCGCATCTGGCAACGGTGCCGCGTGACCGGACAGATCGACGTCCAGCGCGCGCGCCGCGGCCAGCACGGCCTGCGCCGCCTGACCGGCCTGATCGGCCCAGGCCAGGGCCGAGTCACGCTCGGCCTCGGGCCAGCGCGCCGGATCGGCCCCATAGGCCTCGACGATCGCCTGAAAGCGTTCGGCCTTCATCATCTCTCTCCTTCAGAGGTCGGGTTGAGGTCGGACAGCGCCGACCGCAACGCCCGCCGTCCTCGCGACAGCAGGCTTTCCAGAGCCTCGATACTCACACCCATCAGCCCGGCAGCCTCGATATTGCCGAGCTCCTGATAATGACACAGGACCACGGCCTCGCGCTGCCGCTCGGGCAAGGCCCGCAGCGCCGCATCGACCCGCAGTCCCACATCGCGCGCCATCAGACCGCGATCCGGGGCCGCCCCGTCGTCCACCTGTTCGGGCACGGCGTCCGTGGCAATCTCGCGCCGCTTCCGAAGCCGGTCGTAGCAGAGGTTCATCGCCACCCGGTGCAGCCAGGTGTCGAATTTCGCCTTGCCGGGTGTCCAGCGTGGCGCCTGTTTCCAGGCTCTCAGCAGGGTTTCCTGCGCCACATCCTCGGCCTCGACCGGGTCGCCCAGCAGCCGCCCCGCCAGCGCCATCATGCGCGGCAGCTTGGCCGAAACCAGCGCCTGGATGGCCTCCGGGTCGCCCCGGGCCACCCGGGCCACCAGTTCCTGATCGGGGTCGGCGATCACGGGCAAACGGTTGTCCTGTCTCGCAAAAGACTGAGGGCCGTCGATCCCGGATCGCCTCGCCCGACATTCACCCTACTCCGAAGACGCCGCCGCTTGCGAGCGACGCTGTTGACGGCGTTCGCGGCGGTCTTCCCGCATGCCCTGACGGGCCGCCTGACGTTCTTCGGCAGTGACATAGCCGTCGTCGTTGGCATCCAGCCGGGCAAAGCCCTCGGCCATGCGGGCCTCGACCTCGGCGATCACCACGGGGCCGCGTTCGCCGCGCATGCCCTCACCGCCCATGCGATGACCCCGACCCGGGCCGCGCATACCGCGACGGGGGCCCCGGTCTCCGCGCTCGGCGCGACGGTCTTCGCGCCGGTCACTGCGGGCTTCACGGGCGGCGTCATACTCCGCCCGCGTCACGGCGCCGTTGCCGTCGGCATCCAGACGGGCAAAGTGACGGTCGGCACGCTCGGCCTGACGGGCCTCGCGGGCGGCGGCCATTTCCTCGGGCGTGACGGTGCCGTCGGCATTGGTATCGACCGCGGACAGACGCGAGATACGCCCGGCCACAAACTCGGCCTGGCTGAGGCGGCCGTCACCGTCCGCGTCAGCGCGGGCCATACCGCGATCCTGTCGGCCCGGATCTTGCGAAGGCGCCTGCTGGGCCACGACAATACCGGCCGAAGCGGCCAGGGCGACGGCGGCCACGCCGCCGATCCAGATAGATGTTCTCATGGGTCTTGCTCCTTGATCGTCAGATCGGACGTCCCCTTGTCCAGTCCGTCTAACGCAGGGGTGATCAGGATTCCGTCGCGACCGGTGGAAGCACGGTTTCGAACCGCTTCCGGGCCCGCTCACGCACGGCCGCCAGATGGTCCTTCAGCCCGTCCAGATCGCCCTGTCCACCCACCTCGGCCAGACGCGCCTGCAGGCCGGCGGGTTCATCCTCGGGCACCGGCTTTTCGTTGAAGGAACAGGCGAAGATCTGGGCGATCCCCTGCTGCGTCCGCCACGCCTCGGCCAGGTCGGGATCGTCGGCCAGGGCCTCCAGCGTCGAGACGGTCAGGCCCTCCTCCGACCCGGCGCGCAGCAGCTGCCGGTACTGGGCCACGAACTCGGCATCGACCAGCCCGCCCGCGACCCGTTTCAGGTCCCAGAAGCCGCCGGACGGCAGGTCGCGCATCATCCGGTCGCGCATCGCCCGCACGTCATGGGCCAGCGTTTCCGGCGACCGTCCATGGGCCCGAACCACATCCTCAAGCACGGCCGCGACCCGTTCGCCAAAGGCGGGATCGCTGGCCCAGACCACCCGCGCCCGGGTCAGCACCATGAACTCCCAGGTGTCGGCCTCGCTGGCATAATAGTCGGTCAGCCGCGCCAGCTTGACCGACAAGGGCCCCTTCGACCCCGAGGGCCTGAGCCGCATGTCGACCTCATACAGTCCCCCCTGGCTGGTGTGGGCCGACAGCGCCGCGATCAGCCTCTGGGTGAAGCGGCCGTACCAGGTCTCGGGCGGCAGGCCGCGCCCCTCGGACAGGGCCTCAGCCGGCGCCTCATGCACCGTGATCAGGTCAAGGTCCGAGGCCGCCGTCATTTCGCGCGAGCCGGCCTTGCCCAGCGCCACCACAGCCGCCGATCCGTCGATACGCCCCGACTGGCGGGTCACCTCGGCCAGCGCCGCCTGGGCCAGCGCCTGGATCGAGGCATCGGCCAGCACCGTATAGGCCCGCCCCGCCGCCTCGACATCGGCCCGCCCGGTCAGGGTCTGCAGGCCGATCCGGAACCGCTGGTCGCGGTGCAGACGCCGCACCGCATCCATCGCCGTTTCGAAGTCGTCTGCAGTGGCGGCCTCGGCCCGCATCTGGTCGGCGACCCCGGTGTCGGCGTCCAGCGGCGTCTGGAAACGGGTGTCCAGCATACTGTCCAGCGCGGCCGGATCGCGCCCCAGCGCCCGCGCCAGCCGCGGCGCCCAGGCCATCACCCGCACGACCAGATCGAACAGGGTCGGCTGGTTCAGGAACAGCGCCTGGATCTGCACCCCCGCCGACAGGCCGGAAAAGAAGACGGCGAACCGTCGAAAAGCCTGATCGGGGGCGCCGGTCGCGGCCAGCGCCTCCAGCAGACGCGGCGCCAGACGGGTGAACAGCTCCCGCCCTCGCGCGCTGCGGGTCGCGGGGATGCGACCGTGGTGCCAGCTGCGGATCATGTCCGAAACTGATGCGGGTTCCGAAAAGCCCATCCGCTCCAGCGTGGCCAGGGTCTCGGGATCGTTCTCGACCCCGGTGAAGACCAAACTGCCATAGTCCGACGACAGCGATTCCTCGCCCTCGAACAGGTCGCCGTACAGGCGGTTGACCTCGGCCAGCAGGGTCTCGACCGAGGCATCGAACGCCGCCAGATCATCCTCACCCGACAGGGCCGCGACCGCCCGCCTCCGGACGTCATCGACCGGCAGGGCGTGGGTCTGTTCGTCGGCCAGCATCTGCACCCGGTGTT
>CAXICH010000124.1:0-6528 GCA_964022245.1 uncultured Alphaproteobacteria bacterium | reverse complement strand
TCGATCGAGGTGCCCATGGCGTACTGGTTGTTCTCGATGATGTAGATGGCCGGCAGCTTCCACAGCTGGGCCATGTTGAAGCTTTCGTAGACCTGGCCCTGGTTGGCGGCGCCGTCGCCGAAATAGACGAAGGCGACTGAGTCGTCGCCGCGATAGCGTCCCGCAAAGGCCAGACCGGTGCCCAGCGCGACCTGGGCGCCGACGATACCGTGTCCGCCATAGAAACCGGTCGGCACGTCGAACATGTGCATCGAGCCGCCCTTGCCTTTGGACGAGCCACCGATGCGGCCGGTCAGCTCGGCCATCACCTCTTTCGGGTCCATGCCCGCGCACAGCATGTGGCCGTGGTCGCGATAGCCGGTGATGATCTTGTCGTGGCCCTGTTTGACGCTTTCCTGCACGCCGACAGCCACGGCTTCCTGGCCGATATACAGGTGGCAGAAGCCGCCGATCAGGCCCATGCCGTAAAGCTGCCCTGCCCGCTCCTCGAAACGGCGGATCAGCACCATCTCGCGGTAGTAGCGCAGCAGGTCTTCCTTGGTCGCGGCGGGGCCGTTGGACCGTTTGGCAGACGTGGATTTCTGTGCGGCGGCTTTCGCCATCCGGGCCTCCCGGCGTTGCGGCCCGTCGCCCATGCGCGCGCCTGTCATTACGAAAGCGGCTTTAGCAGCCTTCGTTCCGAAAACGCAAAGCGGCCCGTCCGGCCTGTAACATTAGTTTAGAGGCGGGGGCCAGCCGGGGTCGGGGCCGGCGTCGCGAGGCTGACGCGGATCACATGATCGTCAGGATCCGCATAGCCCAGAAGGACACGCGCGCGCTCTTCCAGAAGATCGCGCGACAGATGGTCGGTCTGGAGGTAGCGGACGCGGAGCTCCAGGTCCTCGCGCTCCTCGGTCAGGCGAAGATATGCGACCTCTCGCTTGGCCAGGGTTGCGGCGCGTTCGTCGCCGGTCAGCAATCCATACTGCCCTGTCAGGGCCTGCACCCCCAGATAGAGGACGCTCAACACAAGCAAGGCGGACAGGACGTAGGGCTTCATCCGTTCAGGCACTGGGAACGCTCCTTCTGAGCGCGAACTATGGTTCCCAATGTCTGCACTAAAATGCCTAACAAACCGTAGCTTGGCCGTAGGATTTCAGCAGTGGACGGCGCTCGATCCGCCTATTTCAACAGCATGCCGTCGCCGAAATAGAGCCCCTGGTCGCCCAGCATCTCCTCGATGCGCAGCAGCTGGTTGTACTTGGCGGTCCGATCCGAACGGGCCAGCGAGCCGGTCTTGATCTGTCCGCAGTTGGTCGCGACCGCCAGGTCGGCAATGGTCGAGTCCTCGGTCTCGCCCGAGCGGTGGCTCATCACAGCGGTATAGCCTGCGCGGTGAGCCATATCGACCGCATCCAGCGTCTCGGAAAGCGTGCCAATCTGGTTGACCTTGATCAGAATTGAGTTGGCCAGACCCTCCCCGATGCCGGCGGCGAGGCGCACGGGATTGGTCACGAACAGATCGTCGCCCACCAGCTGGATCTTGTCGCCCAGACGATCGGTCAGCAGCTTCCAGCCGTCGAAATCATCCTCGGCACAGCCGTCCTCGATCGAGACGATCGGGAAGCGCTCACAGAGATCGGCCAGATAGGCGACCATGCCGTCGGATTCGAGCGTCTTGCCTTCGCCTTCAAGGCGGTACTTGCCGTCCTTGTAGAATTCGGTGGAGGCCACATCGAGGCCGAGGTGGAAGTCCTCGCCGGCCAGATAGCCGGCCGCCTGTCCCGCTTTGGTGATGAATTCCAGCGCGGCCTCGGCCGAGGCCAGGTTGGGGGCAAAGCCGCCCTCGTCACCGACGTTGGTGTTGTGGCCGGCATCCTTCAGCGCCTTCTTCAGGGCGTGGAAGATTTCTGCGCCCATGCGCAAGCCTTCTGAAAAGCTCTCTGCGCCCGTCGGCAGGATCATGAACTCCTGAATGTCGATCGGATTGTCGGCGTGGGCGCCGCCATTGATGATGTTCATCATCGGGGTCGGCAGGATGCGGGCCGTGACGCCGCCGACATAGCGGTGCAGAGGCAGGCCCGCCGACATGGCGCTGGCCTTGGCGCAGGCCAGACTGACCCCCAGGATGGCATTGGCGCCCAGACGGCCCTTGTTGGCCGTGCCGTCCAGTCCGATCAGGGTTTCGTCGATGCGGCGCTGATCCTCGGCATCCAGACCGCTAAGGGCGTCAAAGATCTCGCCGTTGACGGCATCGACCGCCTTCATCACGCCCTTGCCGCCCCAGAGGTTCTTGTCGCCGTCGCGGAGTTCGACCGCCTCATGCGCGCCGGTGGAAGCGCCTGACGGCACCGCCGCACGCCCGAAGGCGCCGTCTTCGAGCGTCACATCGACCTCGACCGTGGGGTTGCCCCGGCTGTCCAGAATCTGGCGGGCGGTGATGTCGGCGATGTCGGTCATGGGGCTCGGCTCGGGGCTGCGAATTATCAGGTTGCGCGGGTGTAGCGCAGCCCCGGCCAAACGCCAATCAGGCGCGAGCCGTCAGAGACAGCCTTCAACGTACTGGATCGAGGGACCGCCCGCGTGAATGGCCATGACCGTCCCGTCACGACCGATCTCATAGACGATGCCGCGGGCGTTCTCGTCCTCGACATAACCCTCGCCGCCACCCCGGCTCCAGACGGTGATGTATTCGGCGGGCGCATCCTGGTATTTGTGCGGGGTGACAATGGCCTGATCCCCGTAAGCGGCCTTGACCCGCTCGGCCGTGTCGCCAACGCGGAGTCCCTTGTCGGTCATGATGTCGGAAGGATCGCCGAGCGAGATCCGCGTCAGTCGGCCGTCCTCGACCATCAGAATCATGGACTCGGGCGCCCGTTCCGGGCGGAACTGGTCGCAGCTCTCGGGGTCAGGCCCGCCCACGGCATCAGGGTTGGCGTCTTCGCCGAGGGCCTCAACGATCTCGGCGCGGGTCATGCCGATCCGCAGGGACTCCCAGCCTTCACCCGTCAGGTTGACACCCGTCGTGGCGGCGGCTGTCGGATCCGTGGCCGCAGGCGGCGCCGTTGGCTCGGTCGGGGTCTCGGCTTCAGGGGTGCAGGCCGCCAGCAGGGCGATCATTCCGGCCGCGCCGAACAGCTGTTTCAGATGATGTGACATGTCGTGGCTCTCCCTCGTCCGCAGCGTAACGCACAAAACGCCGCCCGGGTGCCCGGACGGCGTTGAAATGTGCAGACACTCAGGTGTCGCCGAAGCGACGGACCTAGTCTTCCTTGGGCGTCAGGACCTGGCGGCCGCGATAGGTGCCGGTCTTCAGGTCGATGTGGTGCGGGCGCTTCAGCTCGCCGGTGTCCTTGTCCTCGACATAGACGTTCGAGGTCAGGGCGTCGTGGGCGCGGCGCATGTTGCGACGCGAGGGGGATACTTTGCGCTTCGGAACGGCCATTTCCGTCTCAATCTTGGTTAGAGGCACCCGATCGGGCGCGAAAACAACTGCGGCGGCCCAGAAGAGCCGCCAGCGGAGGGCGGCTTATGCCTCAACCCGCGCCGGAGTTCAAGCGTCTGTGCGCCCCAGCCATTCCTCGCGCGAAACGGCGAAGAAATAGCTGTCCTTCCACTCGCCCCCGACGTTCCAGGTGCGCTCGGCAAAGCCGGTACGGTGAAAGCCGAGGCTTTCCAGCAGGCGAATCGATGCGGCGTTGTCGGGATCGACGTCAGCCGTGGCCTTGTCGTGACCGGTCACGGCGAACAGGCGATGCAGGACAGCGACCACGGCCTCGCGCGCGAACCCCTGCCCCCAGTGATCAGGGTGCAGGATGTAGCCAATGTCGGGGGCCTTCCAGAAGCCGGCCTTGCCGATCACCTGACCGTTGCGCTCGATCAGGTAGTCGAGGCCGGAGTCCTGACGGGCGATCATGCTGTCCAGCCAGGCGCGGGTCTGGTCGAGAGTCTCATGGGGCGGAGACGACCACCAGGTCATGGCCTCGGGCCGGGTGAAGACGGCGTGCAGGGCGTCGAGGTCGGTCAGCCGGGCGGGACGCAGGACCAGACGATCCGTGACGAGGCGGTCGAGGGGCTTTTCCAGCACGGTGAAGGCCAGATCGTCGCGCTTCGGCAGGCCGAACCGCGGGTCGGTGGCCGGAAAGGGCCGGGTCTCGCCTGTCAACACATAGCCCCGCCGCTGGTACCAGGCGATCAGTTCGGGGCGGTGGACAATGACGGTCATCTCCATGCGCCGGGTGCGAAAATGCCGAAAGGCGTGCGCCTCGGCCGCGGCGATCAGGCGACGGCCCAACCCTTTCGCCTGCAAGCAGGGATTCACCGTCAGCATCCCGAGATAGGCCAGCCCCTCGCCGCGATCGGTCACGTGGACACAGGCGGTGAGCGTGTCATCGTCCGCCGCGACCAGCACCACCTGGCCCGGCGATGTGATGGCCGACAGCAAAGAGTCGCGGTCGATGCGGCTGCCGTCCAGCAGGTCGGCCTCATGCGTCCAGCCGCGCCGGGCGCTGTCACCGCGATAGGCGGCGTGCACCAGCGCGTGCAGCGGCTCCAGATCATCGGGTGTGGCGGGCCGAAAGTCAGTCATTCAGCCGCTCCGCAACGATTTCCCCGAGAGCCAGCGAACTGGTCAGGCCGGGGCTCTCAATGCCGAACAGGGCCATCAGGCCGTCGAGGCCGTGTGTTTCGGCGCCCTGAAGCTGAAAGTCGGGTTGGTCCTCACCCGCGCCGTGCAGCTTGGGCCGGATGCCGGCATAGTCCGGGACCAGACGTCCCGCTTCAACACCCGGCCAGAAACGTCGGATGTAATGAGCAAACACGTCGCGCTTGTCCGGATCGACGGAATAATCCTCGGTCTCGACAAAGGCCAGGTCGGGGCCGAACACCCCCTGCCCGCCGAGATCCTTACGGTAGTGGGTGCCGAGGGCGCCTGCGATAGGCGGCGGATAGATCAGGCGGTTGAAGGGGGCCGGACCGGTCAGGCGGAAATAGACACCCTTGCCGAAATGACCGTGGGGTATGCGGTCGGCCGGGTAGCCCTCGATCGAGCGGGCCACAGCCTGGGCCGACAGGCCGGGGGCGGTGACCAGCAGACGGCTGGTGACCGTCATGGCCCCATCTCCGCCGACCCGCACCGAGAAGCCGCCCCCGGCCAGCGGTTCGGCGCCCTCGAGTGGGGCCGAGACGACGACCGAGCCGCCCGCGTCCTCGATCTCGCCCTGCAGCGCCAGCATATAGCCGTGGCTGTCGAAGACGCCGCTTTCGGGCGACAGGATGGCGGCATGGGCATTGAGCTCAGGCTCAAGCGCCCGGGCCTGTTCACCGGTCAGATGCTCCAGCCCCTCGACCCCGTTGGTGGTGGCCTGCCGGAAGATGGCCTCGATGCGCGCGACCTCGGCCTCATCCGTGGCCACGACCAGTTTGCCGCATTTCCAGGAGTCGACCTTACGGCTCTCGAGGAAGGCATAGAGCAGACGCCGGCCCTCGACGCAGGCGCGCGCCTTCAGCGATCCGGTCGGATAGTAGAGCCCGCCGTGAATAACCTCGGAGTTACGCGAGGAGACGCCCTGGCCGATGTGCTCTTCCTTCTCGAGCACCAGCACCGTCAGGCCCCTTTCCGACAGGGCCCGGCCGCAGGCGAGGCCGACGGCCCCTGCCCCCACGACGGTGGCGTCGAAATCGAAGGTCATGATGCGCCGTAGCGTCGGGCGGCCTCGGCCTCAAATTTGCGGATCAGGGACTCGACCGCGCGGTCAAAATTGGCCTTGAGCATGGCGTCGAGCAGGGGCGAGCGGAAGGCGAAGTCGATCATGAACTCCAGCCGCGCCCCTTCGGGATGAGGGAAGAAGGCCCAGCGGTTCTTCAGGTGCTTGAACGGCCCGCGGATCAGCCCGACCTCGACCTTTGAGGCATTGGTGTCATGGCGGACCCAGGTCGAGAACCGCTCTTTCAGAAAAGCAAAGCCGACCCCGGCCTCGGCGTCCATAAGGCTGACGCCGGGCGCTTCCTCGCGCGCGTTCCAGACGCGCATCGAGGTGACCCAGGGCACAAAGTCCGGATAGGCGCGCACATCAGCGACCAGCGCGGCCAGCTGGTCGGGCGCATAGGGCAGAATACGGGTCAGGGTATGGACGGCCAAGCGGGGCTCAGCGTCCTGTCTGGGCCAGTCGCGCCGCCCTCAGCCGGGCGAAGTCGTCACCGGCGTGGTGCGAGCTGCGGGTCAGGGGCGAGGACGACACCATGAGGAAGCCCTTGGCGCGGGCGATAGCCTCATAGGATTTGAACTCGTCCGGGGTGACAAACCGGTCGATCGCCGCGTGCTTGCGGGTCGGCTGCAAATACTGGCCGATGGTGATGAAGTCGACGCCGGCCGAGCGCATGTCATCCATCACCTGCATGACCTCTTCCTTGGTCTCACCCAGACCGACCATGATGCCGGACTTGGTGAACTGGTTGGGGTCGCGCTCCTTGACCATCTGCAGCAGGCGCAGGCTGTGGAAGTAGCGGGCGCCGGGCCGGATCTTCAGATACAGGCGCGGCACGGTTTCG
>CAXICH010000123.1:0-6547 GCA_964022245.1 uncultured Alphaproteobacteria bacterium | reverse complement strand
CCTGACCTATCGCGAGTTCGACAGTATGGCGAACCGCTTTGCCCACTGGGCGCGGGGGCGGAACCTCAAACGCAGCGACACGGTCGCCCTGGTCATGATGAACCGGGCCGAATATCTGGCGGCATGGTTCGGCCTGTCCAAGGTCGGCGTCGCCACCGCGCTGATCAACACCAATCTGACCGGCCCGGCGCTGGGCCACTGCATCGAGATTTCCGGCGCGTCCCAGATCATCACCGATACCGACTGCTGGCGCACGCTCGAAGACGCCCGCCCCCACACCGACCGCAACATGATGCTGTGGGTGCTGGGCCTCGCCGACGAGGACGAGGTCAGCGACCGGCGCGACCTCGACACCCCGCTCCGCAGCGCATCATCCGTGCGGCCCTCGCCCTCGGCCCGTCAGGGGCTGACCAACCGCTCCACTGCGCTCTACATCTTCACCTCGGGAACAACCGGCCTGCCCAAGGCGGCGCGGGTGCCGCACTCGCGCGCGCGCACCTACATGCGGGCCTTCGCCGGTTGCACGGCCGCGACGGAGAAGGACGTCATCTACAACGTCCTGCCTCTCTACCACTCGACCGGGGGGCTGGTCGGCATCGGCCCGGCCCTGCTGAACGGGGGCAAGCTGGTGCTGCGCAAGCGCTTCTCGGCGACGGCCTTCTGGCCCGATGTGAAGAAGTCCGGCGCCACCATCTTCGTCTACATCGGCGAGCTGTGCCGCTATCTCGTCAACTGCCCCGAGCATGAGGACGAGCGCGCCCACGCGTTGCGCCTCGCCTACGGCAACGGCCTGCGTCCCGACGTCTGGGACGAGTTCAAGAGCCGCTTTGCCATCCCCGAAATCCTCGAATTCTACGGCTCGACCGAGGGCAATGTCTCGGTCTTCAACTTTGACGGCAAGGCGGGCGCGATCGGACGCGTGCCCTGGTTCGTCAAGGGCAAGGTCAATATCCGGCTGGTCCAGTTCGACTTCGACACCGAAACCCCGGTTCGGGGCCCGGACGGACGCTGCCGTCTGGCCGCGGTCGGCGAGGTCGGCGAGGCCATCGGCATGATCGGCGACGACACCCGCCACGATTTCTCGGGCTATGCCGACAAGTCCGCGTCGCAAAAGAAGATCCTGACGGACGTCTTCAAGCCGGGCGACCGCTGGTTCCGCACCGGCGACCTGATGCGGCAGGATCGCGAAGGCTATTTCTACTTCATCGACCGGATTGGGGACACCTTCCGCTGGAAGGGCGAGAACGTCTCTACCGCCGAAGTCGAACAGCGTCTGGCCGAGGCGCCCGGCGTGAAGGAGGTCATCGCCTATGGCGTTCCCGTCCCGGGTCAGGAGGGCAAGGCCGGCATGGTGGCCCTGGTGATGGACGGCCGGTTCGGAGCCACCGCCTTCGCCGAATATGTCGAGGCCAATCTGCCGTCCTACGCCCAGCCCCAGTTCGTCCGCATCATGAAGGCCGTCGACACCACGGGCACCTTCAAATACCGCAAGGTCGATCTGGTCACCGACGGTTTCGACCCGGACAAGGTCGACGGCCCGCTGTTCGTGCGTGGCGGCAAGGCTGGCTATACCAAGCTGACCCCCGCCGCCCGCCAGGCTATCCTCGACGGCGACACGCGCCTCTAGTTGTCCATGGCAACGGGGCCTTAAGCATTAACGGGCAGGGTGCGCTCCTCTCGTTCGCCACAGGTGTCGCCCCCGTCCATGTTCCAGATAATCGGCATCGTCCTCCTGTTCGGCATGGTGTTCGGCGGATACACTATCGCCGGCGGCAAGATGGGCGTCATCCTGCACTCCCTGCCCTATGAAATGATGATGATCGGCGGCGCGGCGATCGCGGCCCTGGTCATGTCCAACTCCGCCGCGACCCTGAAGGGTCTGGTTGGCAGTTTCGGCCGCATGTTCGGCGGCAACAAATGGAAGAAGCAGGACTACAAGGATCTGCTCAGCCTGCTGTTCCAGCTGACCAAGACGATGAAGTCCAAGGGCGTCATCGCCCTCGAGAGCCATATCGAGAAGCCCGCCGAGAGCGCCATCTTCCAGAAATATCCCAAGGTGCTGAAGGACCACTTCGCTACCGACTTCATCTGCGACACCCTGCGGATGATGACCATGAACCTTGAGGATCCTCACCAGATCGAGGATGTCATGGAAAAGCAGCTGGAGAAGCACCACCACGAGGCCCTCGGGCCGGCGCACGCGCTGCAGAACATGGCTGACGCCCTGCCGGCGCTCGGCATCGTCGCGGCCGTGCTGGGCGTGATCAAGACGATGGCGGCCATCACCGAACCGCCGGAGATCCTGGGCGGCATGATCGGCGGGGCCCTGGTCGGCACCTTCCTCGGCGTCTTCCTCGCCTATGGCCTGGTCGGACCACTGGCGGCCCGCCTCAAGGAAGTGATCGACAGCGACAGTTCCTACTACAAGATCATCCAGTCGGTGCTGGTCGCTCACCTGCACGGCAACGCCGCCCAGATCTCGGTGGAGATCGGCCGCGGCGACATTCCCTCTTCGGCCCAGCCCTCCTTCCTCGAAATGGAAGAAAGCCTCGCCAACGCCCCGATGGACGCGGCCTGACGACAGGCCTCATCCACACGCATCGCTCACGGAAGATCACGAACCCGTGAGAAATCGCTTGCGACTCGGCTCACATTTCCGTTATCACCCCTTTGCGGGGATTCATGACCCCGTTGAACCTCCTGAAGGATGAAAAACATGCGTATCGTCGCTCTGATCGCCGCCTCGGCCGCCGCTCTGGCCATCACCGCCTGCACCCCCGCCGCCGACGAAACCCCGGCTGCTGAAGCTGACGCCGCCGCCGCCGAAGCCACCGAAGCTGCTGACACCGCCGAAGGCGCTGCCATGGAAGCTGAAGCTGCTGCCACGGAAGCCACCGAAGCCGCTGGTGAAGCCATGGCCACGGAAGCTCCGGCTGCCACGGAAGAAGCTGCTCACTAAGCAGTACGATTATCGGTCCTTCGGGGCCGTATCGGGAAAGGGTCGCCCTCACGGGCGGCCCTTTTCTTTTGTGCCGCATGTGACGCAACCCGGACGCGGGTGCCATCATTGGTGTCGGCAGGACCATGGCCTGGCGCGCCGACCGGCCGGGCTCCCGGGGAGGAAGGCGATGGACAGCCTGCACGCGATCATCGGTCATGAGGACGGGCTGATTACCTGGTGGCAGATGTCCATCCGGGGTGTGCTTGTCTTTGCGGTCGGCATTCTGGCCGTGCGCCTCGCCTCGTCCCGGGCCTTCGGCAAATGGACGCCGCTCGACATCATTTTCGCCGTAATCATCGGGTCCAATCTCGGTCGAGCCATGACGGGCAGCGCGCCCTTCTTTCCGACCGTCATCGCCAGCCTGGGTCTTGTGGCCCTCCACGCGGCCCTTGCCCGCGCCTCGGCGCGATGGTCCTGGGTGAGCTTCCTGGTCAAGGGGGGGAGGGTTCAGCTCGTTCGCGACGGGCAGGTCGACGAAGCGGCCATGCGGCACGCCGGGATCGGCAAGGGCGATCTCGAGATGGCGCTCCGGGCCCAGGGGCACTCAGATCTCTCGCGCGTCGACTGCGCCTATCTGGAGCGCAACGGCGACATGTCCGTGCTGGCCCGGCGCGATCCCTGAGGCCGCGGGGTATGCCGCCTGACCCGCGCGACAGGCCCGCGATCGCGCGCTAGGGGTGGGGCATGACCGTCCCGCCTGACAATTCTCCCGCCCTGATCTGGGACGACGACGACACGCCGCGCTCTGCGCGGTTCGGCGACATCTATTTCTCACCCGAGGATGGCCTCGCCGAGACACGTGCCGTTTTCTTCGCCGGGTGCGGCCTGCCTGACGTCTTCGAGGGGCGCGCTCACTTCTGTGTTGGCGAACTGGGATTCGGCACCGGGCTGAACATGGCCGCCTTGCTGATGCTGTGGCGGGCTCATGCCGACCCCGGGGCGCACCTCAGCCTGTTTTCGGTCGAGGGTTTCCCCCTGACCCGGGACGAAGCCGCCCGTGCCCTGTCCGCCTGGCCCGAGCTTGAGCCCGCCGCCCGGGCCTTGCTGGCCGTCTGGCCACCCGCCACGCCCGGCCTGCACAGGCTGGATCTGCCCGATTTCAACGCTACCCTCGATCTGGCTATCGGTCCGGTGGAACAGGGAATGTCGAACTGGACGGGTCGGGCCGACGCGTGGTTCCTCGACGGATTTTCGCCCGCCACCAATCCGGACATGTGGTCCCCCGCCGTCATGGCCGGGATCGCGACCCGGTCCCGGCCCGGGGCACGGGTCGCCACTTTCACGGTCGCCGGCGCGGTCCGGCGCGGCCTGAGCAACGCAGGTTTCACCGTCGACAAGCGCCCCGGCCACGGTCGCAAGCGTGAACGGCTCGAGGCCGTGAGGGACGGGGCCTTCGCCCCGAAACCCGACCCCGGGGATATCATCATCCTTGGTGCCGGCATTGCCGGCGCCGCTCTCACCCGGGCTTTCGCGGCCCAGGGGCGGACGGTCGAGGTCATCGAGGCGGAGGGCCCGGGCGCGGGCGCATCCGGCTTCGAAGCCGCGCTCGTCACCCCGCGTCTGGACGTCGGCGATTCCGACCTCGCCTCCGGCTTCGCCCAGGCGCTGGAGCGAGCCGGACAGCTTTACGCCGACGTCGACGGAGCCGTGCTGGCGCGCGGTGTGTTGCAACTGCCGGGGCGAGACCGCGACGTCGACCGCCATGCCAGGGTCGCCGAGCAACCGATCTGGCAGGACGGCCACATGCGGGTCTGGTCGCCCGCCAAGGTTTCAGACCATGTCGGCGAGCCGGTCGATGCCCCCGGGCTGTTCATGGGCGACGCGCGGGTCGTGCATCCGCACGCCGTTCTGTCGGCATGGCTGCCGGGGGAAACCCTTCGGACAACGGTCGTCCGGATCGGGCGCGATCCGGATGGCTGGACCCTGTATGATCGGGATGGAACCGCCATCCGCCGGGCGGCCTGTCTGATCCTCGCCGGAGGGGCGGGCACAGCTGCCCTGCGCCCCGACCTTCCCCTGCAGCCCGTGCGCGGTCAGGTCGAGATGGTGCCGGGGGGGCATGCGCCCCCGCCCGTGGCCTGGGGCGGCTATGCCGTTCCCATGGCTGATGGCCTGTTATTCGGCGCCACCCATGACCGGGACGATCCGGACACAGGGGTCCGCGCGTCCGACACAGCGCGCAATCAGGCGGCGCTCGCATCTCGGTTCCCGGGCCTGGGGGAACGGGTGCGGCAAGGGGCGGTCCGCTCGCGCGCCGCCACCCGGGCCACCACGCCTGATCGCCTGCCCTATGCCGGGCAGGTAGACGAGGGCCTCTATGTGCTCGGGGGGCTGGGATCCCGGGGCTTTTGCCTTGCCCCCCTGCTCGCCGAGCACATTGCGGCCCTCTGTCTGGATCGCCCGTCGCCTCTACCGGGCCCCTTTGCGCGAAGGCTTGCCCCGGGCCGTCGCGAATCCGGGCTTGCGAAACCCTCGTTACCGTCAGACGTTGACGCGAGATGACCCATTCGATCCGAACCCCCGTTTCGCTCGCCCTCGCCGGATCGCTCCTGGCCCTGGGCGCCTGCGCTCCGACCGGCCCGTCGGGCGATACCACGACCTTCAACGACCAGACCTGCTTTTCGCCGTCCCAGGTCAGGGGCTTCAGCGACGGCCCGGGCCAGACGGTCTATCTGAACGTCGGGCGGGACTCGTACCCGCTGACTGTGTTCGGGGCCTGCACAGGTCTCGACAGTTCCCTGGGCTTTGCACTTGAACCGGATGCTGTGGGTGTGACCCGCCTGTGCCCGGGCGATTCCACCCGCATCGCTGTGCGTGGTAACGTCACGCCCGTCGAATACTGCAGTGCCCGCGTCGGCCCCCGCCTTGAGGGCCGCCGCTAACCCCCGCCGGAGACCCGCCATGATCCGTATCGCAGCGCTTTCGATCCCCGTCCTCATGCTGGCCGCCGCCTGCGCGCCGGGACCGGACATGGTCATGGCCGACGGCACCCAGAGAGCCTGTTTCATGTCGGATCGGGTGATCAATTTTCGCGCCGGTCCGTCGCCCTCCATCTATGTGAAGGCCCTCGGGGGCGACGTGTTTGAGGTTCAGACCACCAGCTATTGTTCCGGGGTCGAGGGTGCCAACACCCTGGCCTTCACGCCGCTGGTTGGCTCCAGCACCCGCACGTGCGTGTCCGACTCGCTGTCAGTTGACGTGGCTGTGGCCGGGGCCTCTTCCAACCGCTGCCGCGCACGGGTGGTCCGCCAACTGACCGAGGAAGAGGTCGCCGCCCTGCCGTCCCGCTACCGGCCCTAGGTCCGGGCCTCAGCCCTTGGGCTTCTGGGCATAGCCCAGCCGCTGGTTCAGCCTGTCGATCAGATCGATGGCCGTGTCGGCGATCACCGAGCCGGGCGGATAGACGGCGGCGACGCCCTGATCCAGCAGCGGCTGTACGTCCGCGGGCGGAATGACCCCGCCGACCACCACCATGATGTCCTCGCGGCCCAGCTTCTTCAACTCGGCGATGAGCTGCGGCGCCAGCGTCAGGTGCCCGGCGGCCAG
>CAXICH010000122.1:0-6652 GCA_964022245.1 uncultured Alphaproteobacteria bacterium | reverse complement strand
AACGATCACCAGGGCCGGCAGGGACGCCAGAAGCATCAGGGTCAGTGTGTCCATGGCCCGAACCCTCGCACGCGACGCGTTAAAACGGGGTTTCCCTGAAAGGGCCCTCCGCCAACGACAAGGGGCCGGAGCGTCGCCGCTCCGGCCCCCGTTCGGTTTTCAAGACGCGTCGGCGATCAGGCGCCGGCGGTGCCACCCATGCCGGTCACAACGGCATTGAACTTGGTCTTGATGGTCGTGCCGAGCGCGGTCACGGCCGAGATGATGACGACGGCGATCAGGGCCGCGATCAGGCCATACTCGATGGCCGTGGCGCCGGATTCGTCTTGAGCGAAACGCGAGATGAACTTGGTCATGGTGTCCTCTTGGTCGGTTCTTTGCGGGCGTGATTGGGGGAGACGGTCGCCCGCTCGGCCCCCGGATTGCACGATCACCCTAGCGACAGGCAGTTAAGGAGCTGTCGAGAGGAATGGTTATTTGCCGTTTACTCTGATTTTATTGAAAGCTGGCATCACAAGTGCCCAATGACAAAGGGCCGAAGCGTCGCCGCTCCGGCCCCCTGTTCGGTTTTCAAGACGTGTCGGCGATCAGGCGCCGGCGGTGCCGCCCATGCCGGTCACAACGGCATTGAACTTGGTCTTGATGGTCGTGCCGAGCGCGGTCACGGCCGAGATGATGACAACGGCGATCAGGGCCGCGATCAGGCCGTACTCGATGGCCGTGGCGCCGGATTCGTCCTGGGCGAAACGCGAGATGAACTTGGTCATGTGATAGTCCTTTTCCTTGAGCGAGCTAACGATTGCACCATCAGGGTCTTCGGTTATGCCCGCTTGACCCCCTACACGCTCATCATGCACGGCACGGCTTAAGGACAAGTAAAGTGAACAGCTTTGCTTCGATTATTCATGGTTACCGGATAATTTACTTTGAAATCCCTGACTGCGGGCGCTTTCAGCCTTTCTTGAGGATTCAGTGGTCCCTTGAGCCTCGCGCGCGCCTGACGCGGGCGCGCTGTTGATATTGGAAGGCAGACTGCCCCATGGCCCGCTACACGCCCCGCTCCCTGATGTTCGCCGCCGCAGCCCTTGTG
Organism: uncultured Alphaproteobacteria bacterium; assembly: GCA_964022245.1. Lineage (GTDB taxonomy): Bacteria > Pseudomonadota > Alphaproteobacteria > Caulobacterales > Caulobacteraceae > Brevundimonas. The sequence goes on along the minus strand of CAXICH010000122.1, from coordinate 5,562 downwards.
TCGTCCGCACTCGCCGTTCCGGCCCTGGCCCAGGACCCGCTGCGCGTCGACATCGACCAGACCGCCCGTATCCAGCTGCGCGCACCCGCCGGATCCGTGATCGTCGGAAACCCCCAGATCGCCGATGTCACCGTCGTCGACGCCAACACCCTGTTCGTCACCGGCAAGGGCTATGGCGTGACCGAAATCGTCGCCGTCGACAGCATCGGCCGCACCGTCTTCCAGAGCCAGATCGTGGTCAGTGCCGGCGATGCCGGTCAGGTACGCGTCTGGCGCGGCAGCCAGGTGACCGAAATGGCGTGCGGAACCACCTGTTCGCCCACCGCCCGTTCGACCGGCACGCCGTAGCATGGTCCGGGCGGCACGAGCGCGAACAGCCCTCGACCGCTTTCTGGCGGCTCGTCGGGGCTCGACGGCCGTGGAGTTCGCCATGGTCGCAGCCCCGTTCTTTTTCATGATGTTCGCGGTGCTCGAGCTTGCGTTTGTGTTCGTGCTCGACTCCGCGCTCGAGAATGCGGTGATCGAGACCGGGCGACTGGTCCGCACCGGTCAGGCCAGCAGCCAGAGCTTTACCGCGAGCCAGTTCAAGACGGCCCTGTGTTCGCGCATGAGCATCTTCTCCGCGGACTGTATGGCCAAGGTGACGGTGGATGTGCGCGAAATCCCGCAGTTCACCAATCCCAATCCGCCCGACCCGACCGCCGGCAGCACCTTCAGTGAAGCCGGTCTGGGCTACACCAATGGCAATCCCGGCAGCCTGATGCTGGTCCGCGGATGGTACCGGCACCAGCTGTTCACGCCCTTTCTCTCGCAGGGGCTTTCCCGCATGGGAGATGGCAAGGCGATCCTGACCGCGACCACGGCCTTCCGTAACGAGCCCTGGCGATGACCGGCGGAGGTGTATTTCTGAAGCTGCGGTCCTGGCGGCGGCTGGGGTCGGACCGGCAGGGCGTCTCTGCGGTCGAATTCGCCATGCTGGCCCCAGTCATGATCTTCTTCTACTTCGGCCTGGCCGAATTCTGTCAGGGCTATATGGCGCAGAAACGGGCCAGCCATTCCGCCGCCATGGTCGCGGATCTGATCGCCCAGCGCGAAGGAATCACCGGCGGCGAGATCGACGATGTGTTCGAGGTTGGCGAACTGATCATGGCGCCCTTTTCCTCGACTCCGATGAAGCTCAGGGTCTCAAGCGCCACGCGCATCAACGCCAGCACGGTTCGCATCGACTGGAGCCGGGGCAACGGCATGGCTGCCCGCGCCACCGGCAGCACCATCACCGTTCCGAACGGCCTGATCTCCAACGGGGAAAGCGTGATCATGTCCGAGTCGTTCTACGACTACGATTCCCCGGTCGACTATATGATGCCCGCGATCACCACCTTCTCGCACACCTTCTATCTGCGGCCACGCACGGTCGAGCGCGTGGTGCTGCTGCCCTAGCCCTCGGTCAGGGCGCGCCTGATGGCCGACATCTTGGACAGGACTTCGGCGGACTCCGCGGCCGGATCGCTGTCCGCCACAATCCCCGCCCCCGCCTGGGTGCGCCAGTGCCAGCGCCCGGCAAGACGCTCGAAGGCGAGGGTGCGGATCAGCACCGAGGCCGTCAGCAGTCCCCGCCCCTCCCGCAGCAGCAGGCTGCCGCACCAGGGTCCGCGCGGCGGCTCATGCCCGGCGATGACCTTCATGGCCTGATGCTTGGGGGCCCCCGTGATCGAGCCGGGCGGAAAGGTTGCGGCCATCATCTGGCCCACGCCCTGGTCCGGCCTCAACCGGCCACTGACGGTCGACACCAGATGATGGACGTTGGCGTAGGATTCCGGGGCATAAAGGCGGTCGACCCTGACGGACGCCGGCTCACAGACCCGCGACAGGTCGTTGCGCATCAGGTCGACGATCATCAGGTTTTCGGCCCGGTCCTTGACCGACGCCAGCAGGGCCTCGACCTCCTGACGGTCCGCCGCGGGATCTGCGTGCCGCGGGCGGGTCCCCTTGATCGGTCGGGTCTCGACCCGTCCGGCCGGCTCGAGGGTCAGGAACAGCTCAGGCGAGTTCGATACCAGCGCCCGCTCCCCCAGCCACCAGAAGGCCGCATAGGGTGCCGGACTGTCGCGGACCAGACGCAGGAACACATTCAGCGGATCGGCCTCCGGCTTCAGGTTGCCGGTCCAGGCGCGGGCGATATTGGCCTGGAACAGCTCGCCTGCCGCAATGCGCGCCACCACATCGGCCACGGCAGCGCGATAGGCCGCTTCATCGCCCTCGGCAGAGAAGGTCGCGGACAGGGGGCCTTCGACGGCAAGCTGTGAGCCTGCCAGCCGTGTCCAGGCCTCGGCCAGATCCACCGCCCGCTCCGCCTCGGCCGGGTCTCCTCCCCGTCCGACCGCCGTCAGGGTCCGGCTCGAGGTCTCGAACACCAGCCAGGCCGGATAACGCGCCGCCATCAGATCCGGCCAGACCGGCGGCCTCGGCCCCGTCGCCGGACGCGCCCCCCCGTCATAGGCCAGTAACTGGACCGCCCCTTCGGCCCAGGCCGGGTCATCCAACAGGGCGGTGACCTCGGCCGCATCGGCATCGATCTGACGGACGACGTCGGGATCTGCGGCGATCATCACCCGCCCCCCCGTTCCGCTGAACAAACCCAGCGTCCCGTCGCGCGCCCCGATGGCCTGCAGGACGTCCAGTGGATCGCGCCACGGCAGGGCCCGCTCCCGCCGCGCCGCATAGGGCCGGATCATGCCGACAGCCGCTCCACAATCCGGTCACGTCGGGCCGTATCCACGCCCAGGGCCTCGGCCAGATAGCCGTCAACCGAGCCATGGGTCGAGGTCATTTCGGCCAGGGCCGCATCCAGAAACCCCGGTGCGACCCCCAGAAAAGCCACGACCGCCGCATGCGACGCCGTGCGCCCGGTCATGGACCTCAGCCGCTCGGCGATGAAACCCGCCTGCCCGTCCAGATCGACCGCCGTATTGGTCAGCAGATAGTCGGCCATCAGGTCATCATGCCCGACGCCCAGCAGATGATGGGTCAGGGCCGCCAGCAGGCCCGTACGGTCCTTGCCCGCCGCGCAGTGGATCAGGACCGGCCGGTCGCTGTCCGCGAGCGCCTCGAAATAGCGCCGGAACAGATCGATATGCGACGCCTCGAACGGCAGGCGGCGATAGGTGTCTGTCATGAAGGCCCGGCCCGACTCCTCGGTCAGATCGGCCGTCTTGAGGAAGGTCATGTGGGGCGCCTCGCCCCCGTCGTCGTGAGCGCTCTCGATCAGCCGGGCGGCAAAACCTGCGGGCCGGCGGCTGGGCTGGCTGCGTCGTTCGCTGGGCCGGCGCAGGTCCACCACCACCCCGAGGTCGAGCGCCTGAAGCGCCACAAGGTCGGCCTCGGTCGCCCGGGCCTGATGGGCGCTGCGGAACAGCCGCCCGGGCCGCACATGCCGACCCGCGACCCCGGCGTAGTCGCCGAAGTCGCGGAAATTGTCGATCGCCTCGAAACGTCTCAGTCGCTCGCTCATGCCCTCTCATAGCGCAGTCGGCAGGGCATGCCACCGTGACCGTTCGTCTGCCGGGCTACCTGGGCGGGATCAGCGCCGACAGGGTGTCCAGATAGGCCATGAAGGCGGTCCGTCCGGGGTCGGTCAACTGCGCTTCGGTCAAGGGTTTGCGGCCCTGGAACCGCTTGGTGATCTCGACGAAGCCCGCCTCTTCCAGCTTGCGCAGATGCACCGACAGGTTCCCGTCAGTGGTCTTCAGCCGGGCCTTCAGGTCGCTGAAGTCGGCCATGCCGGCGCTGGACAGATAGGCCATGATGCCCAGCCGCACCCGGCCATGGATGACATCGTCGATCTCATTGATGTCGAACGTCGGCTCCATCAGATCACCTCGGCCGGTTCCTGACGCACCAGGATCAGGCCGGGGATCAGGGCCAGCAACACGAGGCCGGCGGCATAGCCGAGCCAGAGCAGCGGCGTCCCGATGAGCGAAGCAATGGCCGGCGCGCCGACCCACCCGCCGATGGCCAGCCACCACTGCCACTTCTGTCCCGACATGGTCGCCGAGACCGCCCAGCCCGCGCCGTACAGGGCGAAGATCAGCGACGGAAACAGAAAGGCCGGCACCTCGCTCTGCAGCTTGTAGGACAGGATCGCCATCGACAGCGCCATCGTGAAGATGCCGAGCCCGACCCCCATCCATCCGGCGCCAACGGCGCGGTTGACCGCCGACCGGGCTCCGGGTTTGCCACGGATTTTCGATTTCAGGCCGATCAGGCCGATGAAGAACAGCACCAGGGCACCCAGCCAGACGTAGTTGTAGACGACCGGCTCGGCGGCGATCAGACCGCTGTCGATCCCGAAGTGAATCAGGGACGCGATCCCGAAGACCGCCCCGGCAACGATCAGGATCCCGCCGCCCAGCACCGGGGTCTTGCGTCCCTCTTCGGCCAGGCTGCGGATGTAGGCGATATCGTCCTGCGGGGACGTGGTGTCGTGATGGGGCATGGCCCTTCCCTCCGTTCGGTGGGGCGCCGCGCCCCGTGTGTGACCCCTGATTGCCCCACATACTTTGCATTGTAAAGTGCTTTCTTGTGGCCATATGAAGCCGTGGCGCTACGGCTGGCCCATGCGCATGAATTTCCACCGCCTCGCCTATGAAGAGATCGAGGTCTGCAACGCCCTGACGCTGGAAACCTTTCGGGCGTTTCTGGAGCAGGCGTCGCCGAAACCGGGGGGACGGGCGCTGGAGATCGGGGCCGGCAATGCGGCGCTCGCCATCTGTCTCGCGCGCGACTTCGGGATGGAGGTCGAGGCGGTCGAGGTCGATATGGCCGTCGCGGCCCTGGCCCAGTCGCGGATCAATGCGGCCGGGGTCGAGGCGCAGGTGACGCTCAGCCGCATGCGGTCATTGACCCTGCTGGACGATCTGCCGCCCCAGGATCTGATCCTGTGCGTCGGGGCCACCGACCCGGTCGGCGAGGAACACCGCCACCCGAACGATGCCTTTCGCGAGCTGGCCGCCCGGCTGGCGCCGGGAGGGCTGCTGGTCTGGGGCGACCTGTACTGGACCGAAACCCCGCCCGAGCCGCTGGCGCGGGTGATGGCCCTGACCAATGCCTGCACGCCGCTGGCCGACTGGACGACCGCCGCCGGGACCGCCGGGCTGGAGGTGCTGGACATCCACATCGCCGACGATCCGACCTGGGACACCTATGTCTCGATCATGGACGCGGCGGCGCGAGACTGGATCGCGGCCCACCCCGACCGGATCGAGCGTCCCCACATTGAAGCGACGGCCGACCGGGTCCGGTCGTTCCTGACTTTCTCGCGGCCCTATACGGGCTTCGCGCTGCAGCTGATGCGCAAACCCGCCGCCTAGCGGAACGGCGGCTCGTCGAAGGCGCGCAGCTTGCGCGAATGCAGGCGCTCGCCTTCCTCGCGCAACAGGTCCACGGTCTGGATGCCGATCTGCAGGTGCTCCGAGATCGAACCTTCGTAGAAGCGGTTGGCCTGGCCGGGCAGCTTGATCTCGCCGTGCAGCGGCTTGTCCGAGACGCACAGCAGGGTCCCGT
>CAXICH010000121.1:0-6687 GCA_964022245.1 uncultured Alphaproteobacteria bacterium | reverse complement strand
CAGCGGATGATCAACCAGGACCGCAACTATTTCGCCGCCACCATGGTCGCGCGCGGCGATGCCGATGCCGTCGTCACCGGTACCACCCGCAATTTCAACATGGTGCTCAAGGAAGTGCGCCGGGTTCTCGATGTGCGCGACCGGCTGATCGGTCTGTCGGTGCTGCTGGCCCGGGGACGAACCCTGTTCGTGGCCGACACCTCGATCCACGAGCTGCCCGACGCCCGCGAACTGGCCGAGATCGCCATCCAGGCCGCCGCCACGGTGAAGAAGCTGGGCCGCACGCCGCGCGTCGCCTTCCTCAGCTATTCGACCTTCGGAAACCCTCCCGGCGACCGCAGCGAACAGGTGCGTGAGGCCATCCGTATTCTCGACCAGACCGGCGTCGACTTCGAATATGAGGGCGAAATGCCGGCCGAGCTGGCGCTCGATCCGGAGGCCCGCGCCGCCTACCCCTTCATGCGCCTGACCGGCGACGCCAATGTACTGGTGATGCCCGGCATCCACTCGGCCTCGATCTCGGCGCGGCTGGTCCAGGCCCTGGGCGGCGCCACCGTGATCGGTCCACTGCTGGTCGGCCTTGAGAAGTCCGTTCAGATCGTCAGCCTCGGCGCCTCGGTCAGCGAGATCATTGCCTCGGCCACCTTCGCCGCCTACGACGAGGCGGTGTCGGGCTAGGCTTTTTCGGCTCGACCCAAGGCGCGGCTGAGGTTCAGCCCGGTGCAGTCTTTCGGGCTTCACGCCACGTCCTGACCCACTCCAGCAGGCAAAGCACCACTGCCACGCCGCCCAGCCAGGCGGTGAGGATGAAGACCGGCGCGAACCCTTGATCGTCGATCATCTCGCCCAAAGCGCCGCGTCCGAACGTGCCGATGAGCAGGGCCAATGAGGTGAACACGGCGAACTGGACCGCACCGTAAAGGCGGCTGGCAAGTGCCGACAGATAGGCGACGAAGGCCGCGCCTGCCAAACCTGCGGCGATGTTCTCGCCCGAGATTGCGAACATCAGACGCGCCATGCCTTCGTTGACCCCGAACAGGCCGAACAGGCCGTAAAGACCCGTGACGTTCATGAGGCCGCCGATAACCGGCGCACCCATGGCGAGGTCAGCAAAGAGCAGATTGGTCGCCGCCGCCAGAATGGCGCCGATCAACAGGGTGGCCATCCGACCAATCACGATCAGCAGCCACCCCCCCAGAGCAATCCCGACGATGGTCATGACGATGCCGAAGATCTTGGAGGCTACCGCGACCTCTGCCGCTGTGTGTCCCAGCGCACCGCCGGCACTGCCCATGTAGAACGGGTAGGCGAACGCGCCCCACACACCGTCCGTGAACCGGTAGGTGAGGATCAAGGCGAGCACCAGAAGCGCGCCCCAGCCCAGCCTGCCCATCAGTTCTGTGAGCGGGGCGAGGACCGCGTTGAACAGGCGACTGGCCGTGACCTGAACGGTGCCTTCGGGCTTCTCGATATGAACCGGCCGCCGCGCCAGAATGGCCGCCAGCGCACAGGGAAGCAGGACGGCGGCCGTGATGATCCACGGCCCCACGGTGCTGGTGAAGGTGCCGGCGCTCGGCGCGGGCGTTTCCGAGATGGCGCGCACCATGAAGGACACGATCTGGAAGGCCGCCCAGGCCCATGCGGCGAGAACGACGCCCAGCATCAGATTGCGCTGAAGCGAAGACCCCCGGCGCTGTTGGGCGATCGCCTCTTCGGGCGGACGCTGCGGCTCGGGAGCGATGAGGGTACCGATCACCGGCAGGATGAAGGTCGCTGCGCCCACGAGGAAGGTCGCCTGCCACCCGATAGCGCCGGACAGGAACAGGGCCCCCGCACCGCCCGCCAATGAAGCGGAACGGAAGCCCATCTGATAGATGGCCGACAACAGGTCCACGGGCACCTCGGGCGTGGCGATCTCGATCCGCCATACGTCGATGACGATGTCCTGTGTCGCGGACGCAAACGCGCCGAGTGCTGCCCCTGCCGCCAGAGGGCCCAGAACGCCCGTTTCGGGATGCGAGACGGCGACCATGGCGACCCCCGCGATGATCACCGCCTGAAGCAAGATCAGCCAGCCCCGCCGCAGACCCAGCTTGCCCAGCACAGGCAAGGAGGCGTTGACGATCGGGGACCAGAGGAATTTGAATGCGTGGAACAGGCCGATCCACGACAGGACGCCGATGGTCGCGGCCGTGACACCCGCCTCGGTCAACCAGGCGTTCATGGTGCCGATCAGAAGGGCGACCGGAAGACCGGCGCCAAAGCCGAGCAACAGCATCGCCAGCGTCCGGCGGTCCGAGAAGGCCGTGGCAATCAGGGCCATTCCCTTCGGGCGCTCGGGTGTTGCGCCTTCGGAAGCAGGATCAGCGCCGGTGCGGTCAGTCATAAAAGCCCTCGTCGTCCCGGGAGCGGTCCCTCTGCTCCCTATGCGGAGGCGACCTTGGCGCGCTCCGGCGGGTTCGTCCAGCGGGTCAGGGCGGCGGTCAGGGCCTCGACGCCGAGAGGCTTGGTCAGATGGTCATCCATGCCGGCGTCCAGACAGGCGCGGCGGTCGTCGGCAAAGGCATTGGCGGTCAGGGCCAGCACCGGGGTGGTATCCCCGCGCGCGCGCAGGGCCCGGGTGGCGGTCAGGCCGTCCATGCCGGGCATGCGCATATCCATCAGCACCAGATCGAAGCGCGCCCGCTCCAGCGCGCCCAGTGCTTCCTCGCCGCCCGCGGCCGTCTCGACCACACACCCCTGACGCTTCAGCAGGGTGGTGGCCAGCAGGGCGCCGACCGGATTGTCCTCGACCAGCAGCACGCGCACGCCGGGGAAGGCAGGCCGGCTCAGCCGGTCATCCTCGGCAGCGTCGGCCACGGGGCCGGGCCGGGTCGCTGAGCCGCTAAGCGCCAGCGCCCGCTCGACCAGCGAGGCCGGGCGCAGCGGTTTGATCAGATAGCCGTCGAACCCTGCGGCCCGATAGTCGGCGATGCGGTCGCGACGCCCGGGCCGGAGCAGGATCACCGCGTGGCGGTTGTCAGGGCGTTCGGCCAGTTCGGTGTCGGGGGCGCGACCGTCGTCATCCACCAGAACCAGATCGGCGGAGGCTTCGGACTCCAGACGGGCCCCGGCGTCGCGGGCCATGGCCCCGGCGGCGCTCGCCGTGAAGGGATGGGCGCCGCTGATCGACAGGGTCAGGCCCGAAAGCGGTGCCCTGGCGATGGCGCTCTGGTCCGGCATAGCCTCGAAGCGGCCCTCGAACACAAACCGGGCGCCGCCGCCCGGACGATCCTCAACCGACAGGCTGCCGCCCATGGCCTCGGCCAGCCGCCGCGCCACCGCCAGCCCCAGCCCGGCCCCGTCGTGACGGGTGGCATCGGTGCTGTCGGCGTGGCCGAATTCCTCGAAGATGCGAGCACGGGCCGCCTCGGGCACGCCGGGGCCGGTGTCCTCGACGACGAAGCCCAGACCTGCGTCGCCGGAGCGGCTGACCGAGATCGCCACGCCGCCGTCGGGCGTGAATTTCACCGCATTGCCCGCCAGGTTGAACAGGATCTGCCGCAGGCGCCCCTCGTCGGCGCGCACCAGCGGCACATCGGCGGCCACGTTCCAGGCGATCTCAAGCCCCTTGTCGTGGGCGCGCGGGCTCAGCAGTTCGGCCACCCCCCGCACCAGATCGTCGATGCGCACCGCGGCCAGATCGAACTCCAGACTGCCGGCATCCAGCCGGGCATAGTCCAGCAGATCATTGACCAGCCCCAGAAGATGGTCGGCCGAAGTCCGGGCCGCCTCCAGATAGGCCTTCTGCGCCGGATCGAGGCCGCTGTCGGACAGCAGGCCCAGCATGCCGATCACCCCGTTCAGCGGCGTGCGCATCTCATGGCTCATCAGCCTCAGGAAGCGGACGGCGGGATCCGTCTCAAGCGGATCAGGCGGGGCGGCGGGCGACGTCATGGGGCAAGCCTAGCGCCGACCTCTTAACGCCCGCTCAAACCGGGCTGTGCGCCGCGGCCGTCGCGCGATTGAACTGGGCCTCGGCGTCCATGCGGTTGTGGCGATAGATCAGGGCCTCGGCCACATGGCGGCGCAATATGCCTTCCGCCCCGTCGAGGTCGGCGATGGTGCGTGCCAGCCGCAACGTCCGGGTCCAGCCCCGGGCGGTCAGCCCTCCGGCCTCGCCCGCCCGCATCAACAGGGCCCGCCCGTCGGCATCGGGCCGGGCGTGACGGTCCAGCAGGGCGCCGCCCAGATGGGCATTGATCGTGGTGCCGCCCTCCTCTGGACTGAGGTCGGCCAGTCGCGCGGCCTGGACCTCTCGCGCCCGCCTCACCCGGGCGGCGGCCTCGGCCGTGCCTTCTGCCGGGGCCGGCAGGCTCATGTCGGCGGCGGTCACGGGTGGCACCTCGACCGTCAGGTCGATACGGTCGAACAGTGGACCGGAAATGCGGTTCTGATAGTCCCTCTGGCAGCGCGGGGCCTTGCCGCACGCCCCCTTGCCCGCCCCGCCCAGCCCGCAGCGGCAGGGGTTCATGGCCGCCACCAGCTGGACCCGCGCCGGATAGCGTACATGGGCATTGGCGCGCGCCACAATCACCTCGCCCGTCTCCAGTGGCTGCCGCAGCGAATCCAGCGCCTGGGGCGAATATTCGGGCAGTTCATCGAGGAACAGCACGCCATTGTGGGCCAGCGACACCTCGCCCGGCTTGGCCCGGTGGCCCCCACCGGTCAGGGCCGCCATGGACGCCGAATGGTGTGGCGCCCGGAACGGCCGTTCGCGCGTCAGCCCGCCCCGCTCGATCAGCCCGGCCATCGACCAGACCATGGAGGTCTCCAGCAGCTCACCCGGCGTCAGCGGCGGCAACAACCCCGGCAGCCGCTGGGCCAGCATCGACTTGCCCGAGCCCGGCGGACCGATGAACAAGAGATTGTGCCCGCCGGCGGCGGCGATCTCGAGCGCGCGCTTGGCGCCTTCCTGACCGCGCACCTCGTTCAGATCGGGGACCGGTCCGTTCGATTTCAGCGGGCCGGGCCGGGGGGCGCTCAGCACCTGACTGCCCTTGAAATGGTTGATCAGGCCGATCAGCGAACGCGGCGCCAGCACCGCCACCTCGGGCCCGGCCCAGGCGGCTTCAGGGCCATTGGCCTCGGCGCAGATCAGCCCCAGCTCCATACTGTTGGCGGCGACCGCTGCGGGCAGGGCGCCGCTGACCGGCACGATCCGACCGTCGAGGCTCAGCTCACCCAGCGCCGCCCAGCCGTCCAGCGCGTCCGGCGCGATCACCCCCATGGCGGCCAGCAGGGCCAGGGCGATCGGAAGGTCGAAATGACTGCCTTCCTTGGGCAGGTCTGCGGGGGCCAGATTGGCGATTATGCGCCGCGACGGCAGGGCCAGCCCGATCCCGGAGAAGGCGCCGCGGACCCGCTCGCGGCTTTCGGCCACCGCCTTGTCCGGCAAGCCGACGAGGGTGAAGCTGGCCTGGGTGCCCTCTCCGCCGAGAATCTGGACCTCGGCGTCGACGCGTCGGGCATCCACCCCGTCGAACGCAACCGTCACCACTCGCGCAACCATGGCCGTTCCTCCACACCCGCGGAATGGAACAAATCACGAACGAACGCCGGTTGTCAAACCAGGCGACCTCAGCCAGCGGCGCGCTTCGCTTCGATCACCTGCCACATGCGGTCGGTTGCATCGATGCCGGTAAAGCGTTTCAGCTGCTGGGCCCCGGTGGGCGAGGTGACATTGATCTCGGTCATCCAGTCGCCGATCACATCGATGCCGACGAAGATCAGGCCGCGTTCCTTCAGCGTGGGGCCGATGGCCGCGCAAATTTCCTTGTCGCGGGCCGTCAGCTCGACCGGCTGGGCCGTCCCGCCGACGCGGAGGTTCGAGCGCACCTGATCCTTGAGCGGCACGCGGTTTATGGCGCCCACCGCCTCGCCATCGACGATCAGGATCCGCTTGTCCCCCGCCGAAACGGCGGGCAGGAATTTCTGGATGACCAGCGGATCGCGCGACCCCATGGCGTGGATCTCGACCAGCGCCGCCAGATTGGGGTCCCCCGCCTTCAGCTTGACGACGCCGGACCCGGCGGCCCCATGCAGGGGTTTCAGCACCACATCACCATGCCGGGCGTGGAAGTCCGCCAGCATGTCGGCATCGCCCGAGACCATGGTCGGCGGGGTCAGGCCCTGGAATTGCGCGACCAGCAGTTTTTCCGGCGCGGAACGCACCTCAGCCGGGTCGTTGACCACCAGGGTGTGCGGATGGATCGTCTCCAGCAGGTAGGTGGCGGTGACATAGGCCATGTCGAAGGGCGGGTCCTGACGCATCAGCACGACATCGACATCGGATCCCAGATCCAGCTTCACCCAGTCGCCGAGGTCGGCGTGGTCGCCGATCTTGTCGCGCACCGTCACGGGGCGCGCCCGGCAGAACAACCGCCCGTCCTCCAGCGCCAGGGTGCGGAAATCATAGACCCACAGCCGGTGCCCGCGCGCCTGCCCGGTCAGGGCCATCAGAAAGGTGGTGTCGGACGCGATGTCGACCGCTTCCATCGGGTCCATCTGGATGGCGACCTTGAGCATGACGGACCTTTCGGATCAGAGGCGATAGCGGTCGTCGAGGTCGGTCTCGGCGGCCAGACCCCGGATATGGCGCGGCAGGCGCCCCGGCGCCAGTGCGATCAGGTCCAGTCGCAGCGTCAG
>CAXICH010000120.1:0-6727 GCA_964022245.1 uncultured Alphaproteobacteria bacterium | reverse complement strand
GTTCTTGGTCGAGTTGTAGTAGGCGTTGACCGTCTGCGGGGTCATGCCCCACTCGTCGCGGTCGACCGGACCGTCCATGCGATCCAGCTGGAACTGCCAGCGGAACCGGCCGGCGCGCTCGACATTGCCGACCAGATCATCGGCCGAAACGTCCAGCGCCGAATAGTCGCGCCACTTGTTCGGATAGCCGATCTTCACGGTGAAATTGTCGAGCTTGTAGAGCGCCTGCTCCTTGGTCTCCTCGCCCATCCAGTCCAGCTGGCGGATACGGCCGGCCAGGGCGACGCGCAGGTTGGCGACCAGTTCTTCCATCATCGCCTTGGATTCGGCGGGGAAGTATTCGGCCACGTACAGCCGGCCGAAGGCCTCGCCCATCACGCCTTCCGAGAAGCTGACGGCGCGCTTGTCGCGGGCCCGCTGCTCCGGCTGGCCCGACAGGTCCCGGCCGCGGAATTCCCACTGGGCGTCCGAGAAGCGCTGCGACAGATAGGGGGCCATGTCGTCCACGGTGTGGAAGGCCTGCCAAGCCTGCAGCACCGACATCGGGGCGTCGGCGAAGATCTGGGCGATCTTGGGCAGGGCGGTGTCCTGACGGACCACCAGACGGTCGATGCCACCCAGACCGGCGGCTTCCAGATAGCCGGCCCAGTCAAAGCCCGGCGCATGCGCGGCCAGTTCGGCCGGCGTGAAGGGATTGTAGGTCTCGTCGCGGTTGCGGTTCTGCTCGGGAGTCCAGTGTGCCTCGGCGATCTGCGACTCCAGATCGACGATCTGCTGCGCCGCCTCGGCCGGGTTGTCCCAGCCGATCATCGTCAGCATGCGCTCGACATAGGCCAGGTACAGCACCTTCTTGTCGGCGTAGCGCTCGTCCAGATAGTAGCTGCGGTTGGGCAGGCCCAGGCCGGACTGGCTGGCATAGGTGATGTAGCGGTCCGGGTTCTTGGCGTCGTCGCCGATACCGATGCCGAAGACGGAGCCGCCGAACCGGCCTTGGGTACCGCCCATGTAGGCGGCCATGGCGTCATGACTGTCGACAGCGCGAATGGCGGCCAGATACGGCTGCAGCGGCTGGGCATCCAGCGCCTCGATCCGGTCGGTGTCCATATAGGAGCGGTACAGGTCGGCGATCTTGCGCTCGTCCGTGCCGGCGGCCAGCGACGAATCGGCGACCAGGGTGTCGATCATCACCTTCAGGCGGTTGTCCGACAGTTCGCGCAGCAGGGCGAACGAGCCGTACGATGTCCGGTCACCCGGGATTTCGATCTGGTCAAAGGCCAAGCCGTTGGCATAGCGGAAGAAGTCATCGCCCGGCGCCACCGACAGGTCGCGACCCGCGAGGTCGAAGCCCCAGCTGCCATAGCGCGGGGCCTCGGTGCCCTTCCAGCCCGAACCGGCCGGATCCTGGGCCGCGGTCGGGAACAGCGAGAAGACGGTGCAGGACTCGTTCATGCACTCGTGCTGGTGGCCATCGTCAAAGGTGTGCATCTGCTGCGCGAAGGCGGCCGTGGCGGGCAGCATCAGGGCACCGACAGCGGCACCGATCAGAAGGCGTTTCATTCTTGAACCTCTTGCGGATTGACGCGGCAGGGCCACGCCCGGAAATTTCCAGTTCCGGACCCTAGTCTGCCGCGGCGCGGATTCCTCTTAAAAAAAATTCATGATCGGCGACGCCGGCGGCCGACCGCGACTGTTCCCCGGTGCGGCGCTGCGATATGCACGGGTATGGCTCCTCCGCACGGCGATGGCTCGGAATACAAGGACCTGCTGGTCTTTCTGGCGGCGGCGGGCGTGGTCGTGCCCCTGTTCAACCGCATCAAGATCAGCCCGGTACTGGGCTTTCTGGCGGCCGGGGTTCTGCTCGGCCCGGACGGACTGGGCCGGTTCGCCAATGACGCGCCCTGGCTGGCGTGGCTGGGCTGGCTGACACTCGAGGACCGCGACCAGATCGCTCAGCTGTCGGAACTGGGCGTCGCCTTCCTGCTGTTCATGATCGGGCTGGAACTGTCGTGGGAGCGGCTCAAGTCGATGCGCCGGCTGGTGTTCGGCCTCGGGCTCAGCCAGATCGCCCTGGCCACGGCGGTGATCGCGGCGGGCTTCATGCTGACCGGCCAGACCTTCGTCTCGGCCATGGTCCTGGGCATGGGCCTCGCCCTGTCCTCGACCGCCGTGGTCATGCCGGTTCTGGCCGAGCGCAAACGCCTGCACGGCACGGCCGGGCGGGCAACGTTTTCCATCCTGCTGGCCCAGGACATGGCGGTGGCGCCGATCCTGATCACCGTCACCGTTCTGGCCACCCTGGCCCAGAGCGGCGGCGACCTGAACCCGGCCGTACTCGGCGCGGCCCTGCTGACCCTTGCCCCCGCCGCCATCGGTCTGGCCGCCCTGATCCTGCTGGGGCGTGTGGTCCTGCGCCCCATGTTCCGTTCGGTCGCCAAGGCGCGCGCCCGCGGTCAGGGGCAGGAGATGTTCGTCGCCGCCAGCCTGCTTGTGGTGGTGGCCGCCGGCCTCGGCGCCCAGGCGGTCGGCCTGTCCATGAGTCTGGGGGCGCTGGTCGCCGGGGTCCTGCTGGCCGAGACCGAGTTCCGGCGCGAGGTCGAAATCTCGATCGATCCGTTCAAGGGCCTGCTGCTGGGCGTCTTCTTCATCGGCGTCGGCAGCGGACTGGATCTGGACGCCGTGGCCGCCGACCCGTGGGGCGTCGTGGCCCTCGCCATCGCCATCACGGTCGCCAAGATCGGCGTCATCTTCACCCTCGCCCGGCGCTGGGGCCTCGGCCCGCTGGCCGCGCTCGAGACCGCCCTCGTCCTCGGGCCCGCCGGCGAGTTCGCCTTCGTCATCCTGACCGCCGGCATGGTCGAGGGCGTGGCCCCGCCGGGCATCACCCAGTCGGTCCTGCTGTCGGCGACGATCAGCCTTTTCACCATCCCCTTCCTCGCCCTGCTGGGCCAGAAACTGGCCACCCGTCGCATCGAGACCCGGGTCGATCTGCCCGCCGCCGCCCTCCAGCCCCCCGACTCCAGCGGACAGGTGCTGCTGGTCGGCTTCGGCCGCGTCGGGCGTCTGGTCGGAGACCTGCTGACCGAGCACAACCAGTCCTTCGTGGCCCTCGACACCGAGCCGGGCATCGTCGCCGGCGCCCGGCGTGACGGGCTGAATGTCCACTACGGGGATGCCGGCCGCCGGGAGATGCTGGAGCTCTGCAACGTCGCGACCGCCCGCGCGCTTGTGGTGACCATGGACGCTCCGGGCAAGGTCGACGAGGTCGTCCAGGCGGCCCGCGCGCTGCGCAAGGACCTGATCATCATCGCCCGGGCCCGCGACGACCGTCACGCCGTCCGCCTGTACAGCTATGGCGTCACCGACGCCGTGCCCGAGACCACCGAGGCCAGCCTGCAACTGGCCGAGAACACCCTCGTCGATCTGGGGGTGCCCATGGGTCTGGTGCTGGCCTCGATCCACGAGCGGCGGGACCGCTACCGCGATCTGTTCCAGGCCGCCCAGCCCGGGACGTCCGAGCGACCCAACCGGGCCCTGCGCCGTCAGGTGTCCGCTGCGACCACGGGTCGCGCCGGCGAGGGCCCTGCGGGCGACGCCTGACGCCCGTCGTTCGCATTTTGGTCATGGTTCGGTGTTGAAAGCGCCGTTTCCGCCCTCCCCGGCGACAGCAACCTCCTGCCCCAATCGGTCGTTTCCCGAACACCTCGATCCGGCCCGACCGTCCTCGACCCCCCTGTGAGTGCCCCTTTTACATGCGTGATATCGTTCTGAACCCGCCCGTCGATGCTCCCGAAGCCGGAGCCCGCCCGCTGAACCGCCGCCAGGTCGCCAAGCAGCGCACGCGCGGCAAGGTCATCGAAGCCGCCCGCAACCTGTTCGCCCAGCGCGGCTATGACGCTGCCACCATCCGCGACATCGCCCGCGAGGCCGGCATGTCGACCGGCGCCGTCTTCGCCAATTTCCAGGACAAGTCGGAACTGTTCGACACGGTGCTCGCCGAGGATCTGGGCCGTCTGGCCGAGGCCCTGACGCGCGGCATCCAGACCGGGACTGACCTCAGGTCGCGCCTGCTCGGCGGCTTCGTCGCCGGCTATGAGGCGACCCTCGAGCAACTCCCCCTCGTCCAGGCCGTCGTCGCCCGCGCCTGGCACCAGCCGCTGCAGGACGCCCGCAAGGGCCGCGACCTGATCGCGCCCGTGATCGAGGGTCTCGAGAGCCTGGTCACCGACGCCATCAAGGCGGGCGAACTGAAGTCAGGCGCCGACGCCGTCCTGATCACCGAACTGGTCTGGGTCGCCTACCTCTCGAACTACCGCCGCGCCGCCTATGACAGCTGGATGATCGACACGCTCAAGGCCCATCTGGCCAGCCAGATCGACGTCATCCTGGCGGGCCAGCTCGACCGCTAACCGGACCGCGAGCCCGGCGCCCCCCGGAAAGGCCGCGACCCCCGTCGTGGCCTTTCAGCCTCCATAAAGCGCATGTCCGACCCCCGCCCTCCCTTGTCAGGCGAGCAGGGTTACGCCACGCTCCCCCCAGGCATGACGCCGATCAGCAGCGGGGGACGCACACATGACTGACCAGTATTCGACTTCGGGGGCCGGCTTCGATTTCCAGAAGGCCCTGTTCAGCTTCGAGGGCCGCCTGCGCCGGTCGCATTTCTGGATCGGCTGGCTGATCTGCCTCGGCATCGGCGTGGTCGCCGGCTGGATCCCGCTGATCGGCGTGGTCATCTCGCTCGGCCTGATCTGGCCCAACCTTGCCATCACGGTGAAGCGACTCCACGACATGGGCCTGAGCGGCTGGCTGGCCGTCATCCCGCTCGTCGCCAATATCGTCGGCTTCATCATGATCTTCGTCAGCGTCGGCGCCTCCTTCTTCATGAACGCCGCCGCGCTCGAGAACGAGGACCCCGCCGCCATCATGGCCCTGGTCGGGCCGATGTTCGGCATCCTCGGCATCATGCTCCTCGTGAACCTCGGCTTCCTGCTCTGGGTCGGCCTGTCCGAGGGCAAGCCGGGCCCCAACAAATTCGGCCCGAACCCCAAGGGCCTTTGACCGGATCGAGAACCAGGAGGCCTGCGCCAATGCAGCGGAAGATCGGGTTCGGGGTCGGGGCCTTCGTGCTTGTCGCGGCCTTCGTCTGGATTGTGTTCGACAATCTCGCCCTCGGCCTGATCTTCGGCCTGCTGGCCGGGGCGGGGGCCGGAGCCGGAGCCGGAGCCGGGGCTGGCAAGGCGGTCGCGCCGCCGCCCTCCCCGGACCCCGGGGACCCGTCCGGCGGGGCGTGAGGCCCGGGCGTCGATCCCGCTGGAGAGGGCTGTCGTGAGGGGAATATCGGGAGACCCGCAATGATCAGGACCACTTTCGGCATGGCTATGGTTGCCCTGGTGCTGGCAACAACGGCCCCGGCGGGCGCACAGCCCGATACCTCTGCGATGGCCTTCGAGACGATGAAGGAGGCCGTCGGCACATGGCGGCCTGCCGATCGGCCTGATTCCCCGCTCCGGATTCGCTTCTACCTGACGGCGGGAGGGACCGTGCTGGTGGAAGAATGGACGCGAAATGGCCAGCCGCATTCGCTCACCCTGTACCATCGGGATGGGGCGGATCTGATCGCCACCCATTATTGTCCGCAGGGCAATCAGCCGCGCCTCGCCGTGCAGCCGGAAGCCGACCCGGGCGTCATTCGTTTCGCGTTCAGGGATGTCACGGACCTCGACCCGGCGAACGAGTCCCATGCCGTCGCCGTGGTCTTCGATCTGTCGAACGAGCAGGTGCTGGTGAGGCAGGAGACCTACCGGCGGAACGACACCGACGAACACTCGGAACTGCGTCTGGTCCGGGAGTCATGACCGCGGGGGCGTCCGCGATCCCCTGTGGTCCGGTCGCCCGCCGTTGCGGACGTCCCGTGTGACCGGCCGCCTTCCCGCCCGGGAGGGATAGGATGACGCGGCCACCGGGGTTCCGCCAGCTGTGTCAGGGCTTGCATCAGGACGCTCCGCTGTCCTCCGGCGGCGCGCTGGCAAGGCACTGTCTGGCGTTCGTCACCTCCGCCGAGAGGCCGGCGCTGTCGGTGTTCCTCGATGAGCTGTCCGGACGGTCGGATGCGGACCTCAAGGGCGTGTTCAACCGGGGAGCGACGGACCTCGCCTTCGATTCGAGACAGGCGCGGGCCTTCCTCGAGGATCTGCTTGCCGCGCTTCGGAAACGGTGAGCGGCGGCGGTCTGCTTCCGACTCGAAGCGGACCTTGGAAACGGACGGATTTACCCCGACGCGCGAGCGTGCAACCCTCTGGGCAAAGCAACAACGGAGGCGCGTTATGAAATTCTATGTGCTGCTTTCGACGTTCACGTGTGTCTCGCTCATAGTGCCGACGCTGGCCGATGCTGAGCCGCCCCACATCCGCGAAGATCCTGTTCAGCAGTTGGCGGAGGCCAGTCATGCGGACGTGACGTACCAGGTGGTTTTTCAAAAGGGCGACCAGGTTCTGGGGTCCCCTACGGTTTCGGGTCAGTTCGGACGAGAGGTCCTGATTGAGATCGCGAACACCATGCGCGTGACCGTGGTGGCTGGAGAGCCCGACGAGGAAGGCCAATCACTTGCTTCAGCGAGTATGGCGATTTTCGAGGACGATGCTTGGCAGCCTGCGAAGGTAATGTCGATGACGGCCACCCTCTCGGCCACTCCATCCTTCGAGTATTCGGTAGAGGGCACCTCCTACCGGTT
>CAXICH010000119.1:0-6737 GCA_964022245.1 uncultured Alphaproteobacteria bacterium | reverse complement strand
TCCAGTCGACCTTGTTCTTCTTGAACAGGAATTCGATGCCCTTGGTCAGGGCGGTGACGCTCTCCTGCTTCTGTTTCATCATCTGGCCAAGGTTCAGCGTCGGCGATACCTCAATGCCCAGACCGGCAAACTCGCGCCCGGCGGCCTCATACATTTCCGAGGCGTGCAGCAGGGCCTTGGAGGGCATGCAGCCGACGTTCAGGCAGGTCCCGCCCAGCGTCTCGCGCATCTCGACACAGGCGGCCTTCAGCCCCAGCTGCCCGGCGCGGATGGCGGCGTTATAGCCCCCCGGGCCCCCGCCGATGATGACGACGTCATAGGGGGTGTCGGATGCAGCAGCCTGGGCCATGGGTGTCCTCGGTCGGGTCGGAAACGCGGCAGACGGCCGGGGAGGGCCGCGCCAGATCGGTCGATCGCCGGTCTAGCGCCCCTGACGCGGGAATCAACCGGCTCTCGAATAACACTGGACGGATGTGGGGTCGCCCGGTTCAGATCGAAAGCTGGCCCGGGATCCGTTTGCGGCGGCGCGCCCGCGTCACCACCACGATCAGGATGCCGATCACCACAAGGGCGCCCAGCACCAGCCAGGTGGGATCGACGCCCAGGTCCGCGCCCAGACCTCCGGGCGCCGCGGCGGGACCGCCTTCGGTGATGGTCGACTGCATCGAGGGGGCGTTCGGATCAATCTTGCCGCCGGCGTCGCTACCGCCGCCGAAGCCGCCCCGGTCGATGGCGAGGCGCAGGACGGCATCGGCCATGAAACCGAGGAAATAGGCCACGGCGGCGCGCGGATTGCCGGACCCCAGAAGGGCCGCCGCCACCAGATACAGCACCACCGCTCCGATCCACAGGGCGATCACCGGCAGGTTCAGGCCGACCTGGGCCTCGGCGCCGGCGCGGGTTGTGGCGGCATCCATGCCGGCGCCTTCCAGGAAGGGTGACAGGAAGGGCCAGGCCAGCCAGCCGGCATAGGCAAGCACCGCCAGAACGAGCACGATACGCAGGAACTTCATGGGATGTCCTTTCGCATGACGGCGTTAACCCTACACCGGAACATGGAAATCGCCGAGGGGCGCCGACTTGACCCCGGTCGCGGGATGGCGTTGGCATGATGTGAACCTTCCGGGAGTCCTGTGATGCGTCTGATCCTGTCCGCTGTGGTCGTTCTGGCCCTCGCCGCCTGTTCGCCCGAGGCCGAGGCCCCGCCGCCGGTCGAACCCCCGGCACCGGTGCTCGAACTGGGCGGCGTTCCGCTGGACCAGCCCCTTCGGGCGCTCGGGACGGAACCCTTCTGGGGTGTGGATGTGACCGCCGATGCCTTGGTCTATTCCGGGGTCGACCGGCCCGAACGCCGGGCCACGCACGACGGCGTCGAGTTGATGGGCACGGTGGCCAGCTGGCGCGGCACCACGCCGGACGGCGCGCCCATGGACCTGATCCTCATGGCGACCGAATGCTCGGACGGCATGAGTGACCGCACCTATCCGCTGACCGCCCGGCTTGAGGTCGGTGGCGAGACCCTGAATGGCTGCGCGGCCACGGTCTCGGCCAT
The DNA here is from genome assembly GCA_964022245.1 of uncultured Alphaproteobacteria bacterium. GTDB lineage: Bacteria > Pseudomonadota > Alphaproteobacteria > Caulobacterales > Caulobacteraceae > Brevundimonas. The sequence goes on along the minus strand of CAXICH010000119.1, from coordinate 5,185 downwards.
CATGAGCGCGGGCGAGTCCGGACTTGTGGTGGATGCCCCTGCCGATGCGTCGGCAGACCCCGCGTCTTAACGGTTCCCACATCGGCGGTATGGCAGGCTTTCGGCCATGACTGCCACGCCCCCCGAACTCCACGGCCCCGCCGATCTGCGACCCCTGACCGCGCTGCGCTTCCTGGCTGCGGCCTGGGTGGTCATCTATGCCTTCTGGCCTGACCTCGACGTCGGCGTCCTGCCCCATGCGGTGGCCAAGGGCTATCTGGGGGTCGAGGTCTTCTTCGTGCTCTCGGGCTTCATCCTGTGCCACGTCTATCTCGAGGCGTTTGGTACGCGCCGGTCTGACTACGGCGGCTTCCTCTGGGCGCGACTGGCCCGGGTCTATCCCCTGCACCTGTTCACCCTGTTTGGCGTGATGGCGCTGGGGCTGGCGGCCACGGTCGCGGGCATGTCGCTCAGCGCCAGCGTGCTCGACTGGGCCTCGCTGCCGGCCAATCTGGCCATGGTCCACGCCTGGGGGCTGGCGCCCGAAGCCGCCTTCAACCACCCCTCCTGGTCGATCTCGGCCGAGTGGTTCGCCTATCTGACCTTCCCCGTCTTCGCCGCCGTCGCCTGGCGCATGCGCGATCGGCCGTGGATCGCGCTGGGCGTAACCGCAGCCTTCATTCCGGCCATCTATCTGGTGTTTCAGGCGCTGGCGGGCTTCCCCCTGACCCAGGCCACCATCCAGTGGGGCGCACTCCGGATCGTGCCGTGCTTCGCCTATGGCTGCGCCCTCTATCTGCTCTACCGCCACGGGCCGGTGGCCCGGCCGGCAGGCCTTGCCGTCGTTTCCGCCCTCGCCCTCGCGGCGTCGGCGGCCCTCAACGCGCCGGACGCGATGATCGTGCTGCTGGCGGGACTGATGATCCTCGGTCTGGCGGGCATTCCCAACAGCCGCGCGGGCATCATGGCCTCGGCCCCGGCCGTCTATCTGGGGGAGATCAGCTATTCCGTCTATATGGTCTGCATCCCGGTCAAACTGGTTGCGGTCAATGTCGCCGCACGCCTGACCGGAGCCGGCGATGCGGGACTCGCATGGCCCGTCTGGCTGGCGCTGGTGCTGATGGTGCCGGTGGTCGCGGCCGGGACCTACCATCTGGTCGAAAGGCCGGCGCGTGGCTGGCTCCGCGCCCGCAGGCCGGGCCGCGCTCGGGCCGCATCGCCCACAGGCAATTCGCCTGTTGAGGGGTTTCAGGCGCCGAAAACTATCGTATAGGCCGAGGCAGTCTCAACAGCGCACAGTGCTCCGCATGCTGAAACGCCTCTCCGCCCTTATGGTTGCCGCCGCCCTCGGTCTCAGCCTGTTCGCCGTCTCTCCCGGACGGACCCAGGATGTCTACTGGCAGTGTGTCACCTTTGTGCGGCTGGCGTCGGGCATCGAGATCTATGGCGACGCCTGGACCTGGTGGCGGCAGGGGACGGAGCAGTTCCGGACGGGCAACCAGCCTGAAACAGGCGCTGTTCTGGTGTTCCAGCCTCACGGGCGCATGACCCGCGGCCACGTGGCCATGGTCTCAGAGGTGCTGACCGATCGCGTGATCCGCGTCACCCACGCCAACTGGGGCGGAAGCCGGGGCAAGATCGAGGAAAACGTCACCGTGGTCGACGTCTCGGACGCCGGTGACTGGAGTGCGGTCAAGGTCTGGTATGCGCCGATCAACGACCTCGGCTCCAGCGTCTATCCGATCTACGGCTTTGTCTACAAGGAGCCGCTGACCAGCTCCGCCCCCCTGCGTCAGGCCGCCTTGCCGGACCCTGCGGAGCTTGGCTACGGCCAGCCGTGAGGCCGGCATGAGCCGCCCGATCACCTATGCCGGCTATCTGGCGCTGGACGAGCTTCTGGCCTGCCAGCACCCCCTGTCCGACCAGCATGACGAAATGCTGTTCGTCATCATCCACCAGACCAAGGAACTGTGGCTCAAGCAGATCCTGCACGAACTGGCGCTGGCCCAGCAGTTGGTGCGCGCCGGCGATCTGGTCCCGGCCTACAAGAGCATGGCGCGGATCAGCCGTATCCAGGCGGTGATGACCCAGAGCTGGGATATCCTGGCCACCCTGACCCCCGCCGACTATCTGCGCTTTCGCGGCGTGCTGGGTACCAGCTCGGGCTTCCAGAGTGACCAGTTCCGCCGCGTCGAGGCCATGCTGGGCCTCAAGGACGCCCGCTTCCTCGCCCATCACGAGGACCGGCCCGCAGCCCATGCCGCGCTCAAGGCTGCGATCGAGGCGCCCAGCCTGTACGACGACGCCCTGCACCAGCTGGCCCGCGCCGGCCTGGACCTGCCGTCCGAGGTGCTGGAGCGGGACATCAGCGCCCCCTACGAACCCCATCCGGCGGTCGAGGCCGCCTGGCTGACGGTCTACCGCGAGTCCGAGCGCTACTGGGCCCTCTATCAGCTGGCCGAGAAGCTGGTCGATCTGGACGATGCCCTGCTGACCTGGCGGCACAAGCATGTGGTGACAGTCGAGCGCATCATCGGTCGCAAGACCGGCACTGGCGGCACCGACGGCGTCGGCTATCTGACCGAGACCCTCAAGCGCCGCTGTTTCCCCGAACTGTGGTCCCTGCGCACCCGTTTGTGATCCCCGGGCGGCAACCCGCCGTCCCGTCCATGCATTTTCTCTTCAAGGGAGAGGTGTTGGAGCAGGAGGTCACCATGGCCCGACTGGATATCCCCGACGCGGAGCGCCACAGGCACGATATCGCCGTGCTCAATCGCCTGATCGAGGTGACCGTGGACAGCGCCGACGGCTACCGGGATGCCGCCCGGGACAGCAACGACCCCGGCCGCAAACTGGCCTACGGACGCCGGGCCGAGCAGCGCGACGCCGTCGTGCAGTCTCTGCAACAGGCCCTGCGAGATCTCGGCGGCCGGCCCGGGGATACGGGATCCCTGCTGGGCAAGGCGCATCGGGCCTTCATGGATGTGAAACACGCCCTGCTGCGCGATGACGAGACCCTTGAGGGTTCGATCCGGAACGGCGAGTCCTGGCTGGTCGACACATGGGAGGTCGCGCTGAATGACCCCGATCTCGGCGATCCGACGCGCGAAGTGATCGGTCGCGCCTTCGATCTCATTGACCCGCACCCCGGCGATCGGGAAGAGCATCTTCTCCCGCCCGAAGACGACCTGCGACCGGGGGCCTGACGGTCACGAAAAAGGGCTCCGGCGGAAACCGGAGCCCCTTCTGCGTCTCAGGGAATGGATTACTGTTCGACAACCCATTCGCGATAGACGGCGATGATGTCGGTCAGGTTGTCACCGACTTCGCTGTCCTCCGGGATGATGCCATTGCAGGCGATATCCTTGAAGGTCCAGTTGTTGCTGTCGCGGGCCACGGCCTCCCACGGCGAATCGTCGTCGATGGCCCCCATGAAGTCGCCGTTGACGTCATAGGCGGCGGCGCCCGGCGTGCGATAGGTCGAGTTCGCGCAGTTGAACTCATAGGCCATATCCAGACGGGCGATGCCGCTCTGGGCCACCTGGTCCGGGTGTGAGCCCATGACAATGGTGATGCTGGCGGTATTACCCGACTTGCGGACCGACCCACCCGACGCGAGGGCGAGGGCGGCGGTGTCGGCGTCAACGATGTAATAGGGAGCCGAAACCGGCGGAGCCGACTGGGCCTGGGCGGCGGAAATGCCAAAGGTCGTAGCCGCGAGGGTACCGGCGGCGAGGGCGAGAGCAAGGCGCATGATGATCTCCTGAACAGGCGTCTGGCCGAATCCATACCCCGGCTTTCTCAGACCGAACAGGGGGCGGACCCCAGACGTCAGGTTCGGTCATGAAGGGCGAGATTGGGTACGGGCGCCCTATTGCTCGACGATGAAGTCGCGGTACTGGGCGATGATGGCGTTCGGTTCGCCCGTCAGATCGCTGTCGGCGGGAAGGGTACCGTTGCAGGCCAGAGCCATGATGTCGGCCGATGACGCCTGCGGATTGACGGCTTCCCACGCCTGGTCGTCGTCCAGAGCCCCCAGCAGGGCTCCGTCTGCGCCGTAGGCGGCGATGCTGGTCGTCCTGTAGGTCGAGTTCGAGCAGTTGAAGTTGTAGCGCATGTCGAGCCGCGCAAAGCCCGTTTCGGCAAGCGTCTCGGGGTTGGATCCCGTGATCACCGTGACGCTGGCAATACTGCCCGTCTTTTGCACCGTGCCGGTTGCCGTGAACACCAGCGAGTCGCGCGATACGCTGATCAGATTGTAGGGGCCGGAAGAGGCCGGGGCCTGCTGCGCGTGGGCGGCAGACACGCCGAGGGTCGCGACGACGGCGGCGGCGGTGGCGAGGGTGACGGCGAGGCGCATGGCAGACTCCGGGGTTGCGGTCCGGCCACGATACCCGCGTCCGCACGTTCGGCAAGCGCCCATCCCTGACGGGTCCTGACAGCGACGGGGTCGGCGCGCAGCAAAAAGGCCCCGGATCGCTCCGGGGCCTTCTGTGTCCATATGGACCTGTGTCTTACGCCTCGGCTTCGGGGGTCTCGGCCTTGCCGGTTTCCGGCACGGAGACGCCCTTGGCCGGGCGCACCGTCTGGCGCTCGGCGATCCGGGCCGACTTGCCGCGACGATCGCGCAGATAATAGAGCTTGGCGCGCCGCACGACGCCGCGACGCTTGACCTCAATGGATTCGATGTTCGGCGACAGGATCGGGAATTTCCGCTCCACGCCTTCGCCGAAGCTGATCTTGCGGACCGTGAAGGTCTCGTTCACGCCGCCACCCGAGCGGGCGATGCAGACGCCTTCAAAGGCCTGGACGCGTTCGCGCTCGCCTTCCTTGATCCGCACATTGACGCGCAGGGTGTCGCCGGGCTGGAAAACCGGGATTTCACGGGTTTCGAGCAGGCGGGCTTTTTCTTCGGCAGCAAGCTGCTGGACGATATTCATGGTCACTCTCCGTCGGGCTTTGCGCCCTTTAGCTGTCAGTTGGCGGGGCTAGCCCCGCGGGGTGGTCTTGTCCGCAAAGGCGGCCCAAAGATCGGGACGCCGCTCACGGGTGGTCTTCTCCCTTTGCTCCTCGCGCCACCGTGCGACCTTTTGATGGTCACCCGACAGCAGGACCTCGGGAATGTCGTGCCCCTCAAAGGTCCGCGGTCGCATGTACAGCGGATGCTCCAGAAGCCCGTCCTCGAAACTCTCGCTCTCCAGACTGG
>CAXICH010000118.1:0-6788 GCA_964022245.1 uncultured Alphaproteobacteria bacterium | reverse complement strand
GCAAGCCTGAACCAGACTCGCCGCCGCCGTGTGCCCCTGCCCTTTAGCACAGTCGCTCGCTGGGGAAAGGGGCGGTTACGGGGTTTGATGCCGAACCTGTCGGCTCAGATCATCGCCATCCCGCCGTTCACATGCAGGGTCTGGCCCGTGACATAGGCGGCTTCCTCTGACGCCAGATAGACGGCGGCGGCGGCGATCTCGTCGCCCGTGCCCAGCCGGCCGGCGGGAATGTTCTTCAGACTGGTCTCGCGCTGCTGATCGTTCAGCACATCGGTCATCGGGCTGGCGATAAAGCCCGGTGCGATACAATTGACCGTGATCCCGCGCGAGCCGACCTCCTGCGCCAGCGACTTGGAAAAGCCGATCATGCCGGCCTTGGACGCGGCATAGTTGGTCTGGCCCGGATTGCCGGTCACGCCGACGACCGACGTCACGCCGATGATACGACCCGCGCGACGCTTCATCATGCCCTTCATGGCCGCGCGCGACAGGCGGAAATAGCTCTCCAGATTGACCTTGATGACGTCGGAGAAATCCTCGTCCTTCATCCGCATCAGCAGGCCATCCTTCGTGATCCCGGCATTGGCGACCAGAATGTCCAGCGGCGCCCCGGCAGCTTCCTCTGCCCGCCCGATCAGGCCGTCGACGCTCTCCGCATCCGACAGATTGGCCGCCGCAGCAAACGCCCGTTCCCCCAGTTCCTTGGCCAGATCCTGCAGCACGGCTTCCCGCGTGCCGGACAGCACGACGGTCGCCCCCTGCGCATGCAGCGCCCGGGCGATGGCCCCGCCGATCCCGCCCGTGGCGCCGGTCACGAGGGCGGTTTTTCCAGTGAGGTTGAACATGGGTGTCTCTCCGATGTCAGTGGGGGCAGTGCCTAGGGCAGCCGCCGGAAGGTCGGCGATTCTGAGCAGTTGCGCGTCATGCCGACGCCACCGGGTTCCCAAAGAATGGTGGCCAGCGGCCGGGCAACCCTCGCCTCGCCAGTCAGCCCGGGATGGGCCTGCCGTGCCTCGGCGAACGACTCCAGAAGCACGCTGTCACTGACGGGGTCCGGACGGGGAACGGCCGCAGTCTCCATCCAGTATGGCAGGGTACTGACAATGGTGACCTCACCCGGCTTCAGCGTGAAAACCGGACCACCCACAGGCATACAGGTCCAGACGGTGTTTCCCGGAACCATCAGTAAGCTGACCAGGGCATAGTCGCCCGGCGCCACTTCCCGCACACTGAAGTAGACCGGCCCGTCCGGGTTGATCTGCCCCCCATTGAAACCGCCGGTGCCGAAACCCTGATAGTCGGCCAGAAATGCGTTGCTCCCGAGGTCTACGCGCCGAAAGCCGGTGTTGGCCGCGAAGCTGTACTTCGGTCCCGCCACCACCAGCAAGGCCGTCTGCGACTGCGGCGAAAAGCTTGTCGGCGTCGTCCCCGAGTTCGCGCATGCGGATAGCCCGAAGATCAGGGATAAAGCGATCAGAAGAGTCGACACGCGCATGGGTCAGCCTTCGAATGACTTCGCGAACGCGTCCAGGTCCTCCGGCGCGTTCAGGGCGAGGCTTTCGGCGTCGGGGGCGATGCGCTTGGCCATACCGGTCAGGACCTTGCCCGAACCGATTTCGGCAAAACGGGTCACGCCGCCTTCAGCGGCCATCCACTCCATCGACTCGCGCCAGCGCACGCGGCCGGTCACCTGTTCGACCAGCAGGCGGCGGATCGCCTCGGGATCGGTCTCGGGGCGGGCCGTGACATTGGCGACGACCGGTACGACCGGGGCCACGATCTTTGCGTCGGCCAGGGCGTCGGCCATCTCGTCGGCGGCCGACTGCATCAGCGGACAGTGGAAGGGCGCAGAGACGTTCAGCGGAATGGCGCGCGCGCCCAGTTCCTTGGCCTTTTCAATGGCGCGATCAACCGCACCCTTGTCGCCCGAAATCACGATATTGCCGGCATTGTTGTCATTGGCGACCACGCAGACGCCGGCCTCCGATCCCGCCGCAGCCGCGGCCTCGGCCAGAGCCAGATCCGTCTTGGGGCCGATCAGCGAGGCCATGGCCCCCTTGCCGACCGGCACGGCGCGCTGCATCGCCTGCCCGCGCAGCTTCAGCAGGCGCGCCGTGTCGGCAAGGCTGATCGCACCCGCGGCGCACACGGCCGAATATTCGCCCAGCGAATGCCCCGCGACATAGCCTGCCTTCGACACATCGATCCCGAACTCGACCTTCAGCACCCGGGCCACGGCCACCGACACCGCCATCAGCGCCGGCTGGGCGTTTTCGGTCAGGGTCAGCTGGTCTTCGGGGCCCTCACGCATCAGCATCGACAGACGTTGGCCCAGCGCCTCATCGACCTCGTCGAACACCTCCCGCGCGCTGGCAAAGGCCCCGGCCAGGCTGCCGCCCATGCCGACGGTCTGGCTGCCCTGTCCGGGAAAAAGGAAGGCGAGGGTCATGTCAAAGGCGTCCGTCGTTTCGTTGATTCCGCGCGCCGAGGGGTAGGCCAAGCCCGTCGCGACGGCAAGTCAGCCGGATCCTCAGCCGGTGATGATCTCGTACAGCTGCTGACCCGCCAGCACGGCGAACAGCAGGGCCGCCAGCACAAGGGCACCATTCGACAGCCAGCCGCTGCGCCATTCCGCCGGCTGGTCGCGCCCGTTCAGCAACCACACCAGCGTCCCCGCCAGGAACGGCATGAACAGGCTGCCGAGCACGCCATAGGCCACGATCAGCCCGAACGGCCGGTCGATGAACAACAGCGCCATCGGCGGGAACGTCAGCCACAGCAGATAGGCACGAAACGCCGGCGACTTCGACCCCGTCATGGCCGGGTCGTCGGACCGCCCCAGCGCATGCGCGACAAAGTCGGTGACCATCAGGCTGACGCCCTGCCACACCCCGATCAGGCTCGAGAAGGTGGTCGCCAGAAAGCCCACGAGGAACAGGAGGGCGATCGGCTGGCCGAACCGCTCCCGCAGCACATCGGAGAGGTTCAGCAGACCTCGATCCCCACTGGCCAGCGCAATGCCCGCCGCATGCAGCAGCTCGGCCCCGACGATCAGCATGGCGACCACGAACACGCCGGTCATGCCGTAGGCGATCCGGTTGTCCCAGCGCATCACCGGCATGAACCCGGGACCCTTCCAGCCCTTGGCCGTCAGCCAGTAGCCATAGGCCGCCATGGTGATGGTGCCCCCCACCCCGCCGATCAGACCCAGGGTGTAGAACCCCGACCCCTCGGGCAGGGTCGGCCAGACCCCGGTGATCAGACGGGGCAGGTCGGGCGTGACCAGCACCGCCAGCCCGACGACGGTGACGAACATGATGGCCACCAGCCCGGTCATGATCTTCTCGAACAGTCCATAGCTGCCCAGCCACACCAGGATCAGGCCGATCACCCCCGTGATCATCCCCCAGGTCTTCAGGTCCAGAACCGGGAACAGCGCCGTCAGCGGCAGGCCGGTCGCCGTCATGGCGCTGGCCCCGTACACAAAGCCCCAGATGATGGCGTAGATGCCGAAATACAGCCCGGCCCAGTTCAGCGTCCCGCCGCCCGGTACCTTGACGCCCGGCCCCGGCAGTCTTGCCCAACCGTCGAACAGCGTCCGCCCCGACGCCAGCGTCCAGCGTCCGACACCCTCGGCCAGGGCGATCTTCAACAGGGTCCCGACCAGCGCCGCCCACAGCAGCAGATAGCCGAACCGCCCCCCGGCGATCAGGGTCGCCAGCAGGTCCCCGGCCCCGATGCCCGTCGCCGCAACGACGATCCCCGGCCCGACCAGCGAAAGGCGAGGCTTTACGGTCGACTGCGGGGCGCTCACCCCTTCGCCTCGTCCTGGATAAAGGCTCCGGCGATCCAGCTGACCACGCCTGTCACGATGGCCGCGCCGATCCCGGGCCACAGGCCGTCGACAACGAAGCCGCCAAGGAACATGGCGGTCAGGCCGATGGTCGCCGCATTCACGACCAGCAGAAACAGGCCGAGGGTAATCACCGTAATCGGGAAGGTCACGACCACCAGCACCGGCCGGACAACCGCGTTGATGATCCCGAGGATGATGGCGGCTGCGATGAGCGATCCCGTCGAGGTGAAGGCCACGCCCGGCAACAGGGCAGCCGCCAGCCACAACCCCAGCATGGTCACGAGCGCCTGAACGATGAATCTGACCACAGCCCTGTATCCTTCTGTCGCGGCGCCCTTGCCCGATCATCCGCCACAGCGCCTCAGGCGGTCAATGGCTCCCGCGTCGCCGGGCATGTTAGGCTGGCCCCGATTCAGACTGGAGAGCCCCGCATGAGCCTGCACGGCCCCTATGACCCGGACAATATCTTCGCCCGCATCCTGCGCGGCGACATCCCCTCGGTGACCGTCTGGGAAGACGACCATGTGCGGGTCTTCATGGACGTCTTCCCCCAGTCCGAGGGCCATATTCTGGTGATCTCGAAGACCTCGCAGGCCCGCAACCTGCTCGAGGTTGAGCCCGACATGCTCGACCGGATCATGCGTGCCGTCCGGCGCACCGCCCGCGCGGCGGAAAAGGCCCTCAAACCGGAGGGGCTCAGCATTATGCAGTTCAACGGCGAGGCCGGCGGCCAGACCGTCTTCCACCTCCATTTCCACATCATCCCACGCTGGTCGGATCGACCGATGAAGGGTCACGGGCACGCCCCCATGGCCGACAGCGATCACCTGCGCGCCCTGGCAGACCGGGTCGCTGCCGAACTGGAACCGGCCTGAGCCATACCGCAGTGCACACGCCCCCTTGCACAGGGGGCGCGGCCTGCGCATAACCGCCCGGCGCCGGTTTAGCTCAGCTGGTAGAGCAGCGGTTTTGTAAACCGAAGGTCGCGGGTTCGATTCCTGCAACCGGCACCACTCTCCTCCCCTCTCCCGGGGTTCCATGGCCGACGCCGTCAACAAGCTGGGACACAGGATCGGCGCGCGCGGCGGCCGCACGCGCTCGGCCATTCTGGAGGCGCTGCGGGGCCTGCTGGCCACCCGGCATCTGGGCGAGATTCGCATCGCCGATGTGGCCCAGTCGGCGGCGATATCCGCGCCGACTTTCTACACCTATTTCGACACCCTCGACGAAGCCCTGCTGGCCCTCTGCGACGAGGTCGCCAGTGACTGGCAGGGCCTGGCCCATCATGTCGAGGCCGACTGGTCGGCCGGTCAGGGTCTGACCCACGCCCGCGCCCTGATCACCGACATGCTGGCCCTCTGGGACCGCCACGGCGCGATTATCCGGGTGGAACAGATGATGGCCGACCGCGGCGACCCGGCCTTCGCCGAAGCCCGCATCGGCCGCTTGCGTCGGCTGCACCTCGCGCTGGAGCGACGCATTGCCCAGGCGGCCAATGCCGGGCTCCACCCGCAGGGCTACGACCCTCGCCTCGCCTCCTATGAGGTCGCCAACATCGCCGAATCCGCCGCCGCCAGCTTCAAGCTGCTGAAGCGGGCCGACAGCGATCAGGCCATCATCGAGACCACGGCGCTCATCCTCGTCCGCCTGATTACCGGCCGCTGATCGCCAGACCCAGCGGGCCGTACAGCCACGTCAGCCAGATGCCGATGGCCAGGAACACCCCGAACGGCAGGGCATCCTGTCCACTGACCGCCTTGCCCGTGATCCGGCGCGCAACCACCAGACTGAGCCCCGCCGCCCCGGCCCACAGCATCACACTGGCCAGACCCATCCAGCCGACCCAAGCCCCGGCGCCCGCCATCAGGAAGGGGTCCCCTCCGCCCAGTCCATCGCGGCCCCGCATCCGCCGGTACAGCCAGCCCAGCCCCCACAGCAGCCCGAACCCTGCCGCAGCCCCGATCGCCCGCGCCAGCAAGATGTCGGTCTCCAGCCACCACGCCGCCAAAAGTCCGGTCACGATCAGCGGCCAGGTCAGCACATCCGGAAGCCAGAAATTCTCGCCATCCACGACCGCCAGCATCAGCAGTTGCCAGGCCAGGACCGCACTGACTGACGCGAAAAACAAGGTCGGCGATGCCAGCGCAGCCCAGACCCCGAGGCCCCCCGCCATCAGGCTGATCATCGCATCCCGCTTCAGTGTTGCGGCCCGCGTCGCCTCTCCGTCCAGCGCCGCCAGCCACAGGCTCAGCCGCGACACCGCCAGTCCAATGACCAGACCCCCTGCTCCGATCCCGACCGTCGCCAGCATGTCCGCTCCGTCTCAGCCGAGGCCGAACGCCACGGCCAGTCGATAGACCACAAAGGCCGCGAGGTAGGCCAGGGCGAACATATAGACCACCATGACCCACATCCACATCCAGGAGTTGGTCTCGCGCTTGACCACACCCAGCGTCGCCACGCACTGCGGCGCGAACACATACCAGGCCAGGAAGGCCAGGCCCGTCGCCAGAGACCACTGCAGCGACAACACCCCGGCCAGGGTTCCGACGGCGCTCTCGGCATCCGCGACAGCATAGACCGTACCCAGAGCCGCCACGGCCACTTCGCGTGCGGCCATGCCCGGGACCAGCGCCACGACCATCTGCCAGTTGAAGCCGATCGGGGCGAAGATCGGCTCCAGCGCCCGGCCGATCATGCCGGCAAAGCTGTAGTCGATGGCCGCACCCGTCGCGCCCGGCGGCGGCCCGGGGAAGGTCGACAGCGCCCACACCACCACCATCAGCGGCAGGATGATCCGCCCCGCGCGCTCCAGGAAAATCCGCGCCCGCTGCCACAGGTTCAGGGCGACACTGCCCGGATCCGGCATCTTGTAGGCGGGCAGCTCCATCATGAAGGGCTCGAACGCGCCCCTCCAGAAGATCTTGCGGAT
>CAXICH010000117.1:0-6796 GCA_964022245.1 uncultured Alphaproteobacteria bacterium | reverse complement strand
GGGCGGCGCTGGCGCGGCGGATGACGGCGCCGGGGTTCCGGCGCGGGTTCGATGCAGCGGTGGGGGTGCTGTTGCTGCTGGCGGCGGGGCTGATCGGGCTGAAGGTCTGAGGGCGGACGCCGGGCGGGAACCGGGGGCGTTCAGGCTTCGTTCAGGTGGAAAGTGCCTGGCTGGGCCACAGCCAACCTCTTGTTTTGGATGACGGGTGAGCGCACCTGTTATGCGGACGCCCTCGCTTTCGGAGATGGACATGACCCTTCGTACGACCCTACGCCGCCCCGCCCTGCTGGCGGTGGCCGCCAGCGCCCTGGCCCTGACGGTCGCGGCCTGTGCCACGCCGACCCCCTATGGACCCATGCAACCCGGACGCGCCGGCGGCTATGCCGAGCAGCGGCTGGAGGTGAACCGCTTCCGCGTGGCCTTTGCCGGCAATTCGGTGACCTCGCGCGAGCAGGTCGAGATGTCGCTGCTGCTGCGCGCCGCCGAGCTGACGGTGCAGGAGGGCTTTGACTGGTTCGCCACGGTCGAGCGGGCCACCGACCGCGACACCCGCTATGTCGGCGGACGCGACCCCTTCTATGACCCCTATTACCGCGGCTGGAACCCCTACTGGCGCTTCTATCGCGGCGGTCGCTGGAGCCGGTTTGATCCGTACTGGAACGACATCAATGTCCGCCAGATCGACCGCTTCGAGGCGACCTCGGAGATCATCATGGGCCGGGGGCCGAAGCCCGCGGGCGACCCCAACGCCTTTGACGCCCGCGATGTGATCGCCAACATCGCCCCGCGCGTGACGCGCTAAGGCTACGAATGCGCCCCGGCCGGGTCAGCCCAGCCGGGGTGTCTTCAGGCGCCGCTTGTTCGAGTGGGTCTCGGGCGCATTGCCGAGCGCCTCGGGGATTTCACCCTTGAAGTAGTAGCGCTGCCAGGCCTCCTTGGCGGCTTCCGGGTCCCCCTTGGCCAGACGCTGGTTGAAGTCGGTCCGCTGGCGGTTCCAGGCCTCGAACTGGTCCTTCATGCCGGGGTTGGACTCCAGCGAGCGGATCACGGGCTGGAAGTCCTCGACCTTGCGCGCCTCGATCAGGGTGATGAAGCAGAACGGCTCGCCGCGCTCGAAGGTGATCGAGCCCGGGCGGGTGAAGATCCAGTTCATGGTGAAGGGGAAGGGCAGCCAGTCGGTCTCGATCAGGCCGGTCAGGGCCTGGATGCCGTCCTTGACGTGGTTGGGCGAGCCGGTGGCCATCATCTGCCAGCCCGGCGGGGAGCGGAACATATATTGGGGGTGCATCGTCAGCACGCCGCGCGAGAAGTGCGAGGTGACGAAGTGGCTGAGGTCGGAATTGACCCGCTCGGGCGTGATGCGGATGTCTTCCTGACGCGGGCCGCCGTTCCATTCGGCGGTGAAGCCGACCGGGCACAGGATCTCCCAGCCCGTGGTGTTGGCCATGGTCAGCGGCAGGCAGCGATAGGGGTGGCGGCTGGCGAAGGCGTCCATCCAGGCCCGCGACTGGCGCCCCGGCACCATGTCCGGCGGCCGCGCCGTCATCGGGTAGCACTCCAGTTCCACCTTGGACCTCCGGTTCAGATTGCCTCAGCCCCTCTCCTATCCGGTGGCCCCGCACGCGGTCAAAACCTATGATGACGGGATGAGCCTTGCCGCCCCCCTTGACCGCGACCGTCTGTTGCACTGGATGGTCGAGAATGGCCTTTCGCCGCGCACCCATGACCATCCGGCCGTGTTCCGGGTGGATCAGGGCCATGCGATCAAGGCGGCCCTGCCCGGCGCCCACACCAAGAACCTGTTCCTGAAGGGCCGCGGCGGCCAGCTGTGGCTGGTCAGCGCGCGGCAGGACACGACGATCGACCTGAAGCGGCTGGCGAAACGGCTGGGCTCGGACCGCCTGTCGTTTGCCTCCGAAGAGGCCATGGTGGAGACGCTGGGCGTGACGCCGGGGTCGGTGACGGCACTGGGGCTGGTCAATGACACGGGGCGACGGGTGCAGTTCGTGCTCGACCGGGCGCTATGGACCGCAGGCGTGGTCAATTTCCACCCCCTGACCAATACGGCGACGACCGCGCTGGACCAGACGGATTTCCGGCGGTTCCTCGACCTGCTGGAACGGACCCCCATGATCGTCGATTTCTCCGGGGAAGAGGGCCCGCGCATCGTTGACCCGGTTGCCGATCCGGTGCCCCATGACCATGTGGCGGGTCACACCCCGACCCCATCCGAGGAAGCCTGAATGTCCCTGATCGATCCCGGCCAGCCGAACAGCAACACCAACACCGACGATCTGATCGTCGAGGGCTCGGATGCGGAGTTCATGAAACAGGTGGTCGAGGCGTCGAAGAGCCGCCCGGTGATCGTCGACTTCTGGGCGACCTGGTGCGGGCCGTGTCGCCAGCTGACGCCGATGCTGGAAAAGGCCGTCCGGGCCGCCGGCGGCGCCGTCGCCCTGGTCAAGATCGATGTCGACAAGAACCCGGCCTATGCAGGCCAGCTGCGCGTGCAGTCGATCCCGACCGTCTATGCCTTCGTGGACGGCAAGCCGGTCGACGGCTTCCAGGGCGCCGTGCCAGAGAGCCAGCTGAAGGCCTTCATTGACAAGCTGACCGGCGGCAAGGGCGGCAATTCGGACGTCGATCAGTTGCTGGCGCTGGGGGCCGAATCCCTGTCGCTGGACGATCTGGGCGGGGCGGCCCAGGCCTTTGCCCAGGTGCTGACGCTGGAGCCCGAAAACCTGAAGGCCATCGCCGGTATGGCGCGGGTCTATCTGGCCGACGGCGACCGGGATCAGGCCATCCAGACGCTGGCCATGGCGGGACCGAATTCGACCGACCCCGACATCCAGAGCGTGCGGGCCCAGCTGTCGCTCGGCGCCCAGGTGGCGGACGACAGTGAGGTCGAGGCCCTGAAGGCGAAGATCGCCTCCGACCCGGCGGACCATCAGGCGCGCTTCGATCTGGCCGGCCTGTTGGCGGCCAAGGGCGATCTTGCGGGCGCGGTCGATCAGCTTCTGGATATCGTCAAGGCCGATCGCGAATGGAACGATCAGGCCGCCCGCAAGCAGTTGCTGACCGTGTTCGAGGCCGCGGGTCTGAATTCCGATGTAGCGAAGGACGGGCGGCGCCGCCTGTCGTCGCTGCTGTTCGCCTAGGACGGCGCCGTGGCACAGGGCATCGTCAAGGCCGGCGACCTGCCGCAGGTTATCCCCGTCTTTCCGCTGGACGGGGCGGTGCTGCTGGCCCGCGGGCAGCTGCCGCTCAACATCTTCGAGCCGCGCTATCTGAACATGATCGACGACGCCATGGCCGGGGACCGGATGGTCGGCATGGTGCAGACCACCGGCGGGCCGGCGGATCGCCCGACCCTCGCCCCGGTCGGCTGCGTCGGCCGGATCACCAATTTCGCCGAGACGCCGGACGGGCGATATATGATTACCCTGACCGGCATCTGTCGTTTTCGGATCGCTGAAGAGATTCCCGCCCGGTCCCCCTATCGACAGGTCCGTGCCGATTTCCAGCCCTATGCGCCCGATCTGATTCCCGCCCCCTCGAGCGCCGAGATCGGCCGACCCGATCTGCTGGACGCGCTGCGCCTGTTTCTGGACCACCGGGGGCTCGAAATTGACTGGGATACGGCGCGCGATGCCCCGGCCGAGGCGCTGGTGAACAGCCTGTGCATGGCGCTGCCGTTCGAGGGTGCCGAGAAGCAGGCGCTGGTCGAGGCCATCGATCTGACCACGCGGGCACGGGCCCTGACGACCTTGCTGAGCATCAATGCCGCTGACAGCGGCGACGAGGACGAGCCCCCCTCGCTGCAATAGGTCGCATCTCTCTGGACGGCGCCGTCACCGCTTCTATGATCGGGCCATGAGCGACAGTTTCAACACCCCCTCGACCGTCGACCCGCGTCTGCTGGAGGTGCTGGTCTGTCCCGTGACGCGCGGCACGCTCAGCTATGACCGCGCCCGGCAGGAACTGGTGTCGAAGGGCGCCAAACTGGCCTTTCCGATCCGCGACGGCGTGCCGATCCTGCTGGTCGGCGAGGCGCGGGCGCTGGACTAGACCGCTTCACCCCGCAGCAATCTGGGCAGGTCACCTGTGGCGCCGCCCGCCTCGTGCATGAAGGCGCGGCGCAGGGGGGCGATGCGGTTGACCGCAGCCATGCCGAGATCGCGCACCGCGCGGACTGGCGCGATGTCGTTCGAGAACAGCTTCACGAAGGCGTCGAAGGCCAGGGTCAGCGCCACAGTGTCAAAACGCCGCCACCGGGCATAGCGGTCCAGCACGGGCTCGGCGCCGATGTCCTCACCCAGCCGGCGGGCATCGGCGAGCACTTCGGTCAGGGCGGCCACATCCTTGAGGCCCATATTCAGTCCCTGCCCGGCCACCGGGTGGACGCCATGGGCCGCGTCGCCGATCAGGACGACGCGGGGGGCGACCAGGGCCGTGGCGAGGCTCAGTTCCAGCGGATAGACAAAGCGTGGCCCCTCGGGCCGGACCTCGCCGAGAAACTCGCCAAAGCGCCGGTTCAGGTGGGACCGAAAGGCGGCGTCCGACGCCCCGCGCAAGGCTTCGGCCGCCCGGGTCGGCTCGGTCCAGACCAGACTGGCGCGCTGGTCCGTGAGGGGCAGGATGGCGAACGGGCCACCGGGCAGGAAATATTCATGGGCCACATTCCCGTGGGGCTGGGCCATGCGGACGGTGGCGACCACACCGCTCTGGCCATAGGGCTGACGGATGACGCCAATCCCGGCGGCGTCGCGCACAATGGACCGCCGGCCCTCGGCCCCGACCACCAGCGAGGCCCGCACGCGCGAGCCGTCCGAGAGGGTCACGCTGGACCGGCCGATCCCGGTCTCCACGGCCGTCACCCCGACCGGGGCACGGACGGTGACATCGGTGTCGCCCAGAGCCCGCGCCAGCGCGACGCGCAGACGACGGTTCTCGATCATATAGCCGAGGGGTTCGCCCCCGGTGGCGGCGCCGATCTCGTCCGCATCGAACCGCAGGAAGGCCGCAGACGGGGCGCGGGCCGCCGCGCCCGGGCGCCGTCCGTCCGTCACCAGAATCCGGTCCATGCGGCAGGCGTGAGGAGCCAGATCCTCGCCCAGACCGAGCGTGTGGAGCATGCGGTAGGTGGCAAAGGCGATCGCGGTCGAGCGCCCGTCAAATGTCGGCGCCAGCTGGGCCTCGAACGGCTGGGGGTCGACGAGGGTGACGTCGAAGCCTTCGCGCGACAGGGCGAGCGCCAGACTGGCCCCGGCCAGCCCCGCTCCGGCGATCAGCACATCGGTCTCGGCGATTTCACTCATGGCCTCTTGTCGCGCTCCCGCTCGCCTGCGTCCAGTGCGGCGAAAGGCCTCCAGACGACGGACCGGGCCGTGGCGAGGTAAACAGCCCCTTAACCCTCCCTCTGGCACCCTGTCGGTGTTTCATCGCCGTTCCACCCGCCAAGGGATCTGCCCGCCCATGTCCGCCGCCCTCGCCATCAGTCACCGGATCTGGCTGAGTGCCCGCATTGTCTGGCAGGCGCCGGCGATCGTGCGCTTTCGCGGGGTGTTGCAGGCCCTGCTGTCGGTGCTGTTGCTGATCGCCCTGGTATCGTGGAACCGCAACGATCCCAGCTGGAATGCCGCCTCGACCCATGCCCCCACCAACTGGTTGGGCGCGCAGGGGGCGGTTATCGCCGATCTATTCATGCAGTCGCTGGGACTGGCGGCCTGGCCCGCGGCCCTGCTGCTTCTGGCCTTTGGCCTCGCCATCGCCGTGGGCGACACCCTGCGTCACCGGCTGGTGGTGACGCCCATGCGAAGCCTGACGGCCACACTGGGCGTCCTGGCGCTGGCGGCCGCCCTGTCGACGCCCACCCCGCCCGCCATATGGCCGCTGGTGACCGGCATGGGCGGTCTGTCGGGCGACGGGTTCAGCGGCGTCATCGTGGCCGCCCTGAACGCCCTGGGCTTGCCGGGCAACAGCTGGATCGTCAGCGGGGTCATCGGCCTGATATTCCTCGCGGGTGCCCTGGCGGCACTGGGGCATGCGCTGGGCCTGCGGCCCGCCGACCTGGGCGACGCGCTGGACTGGGTCCGGGGACGGGCCCGCACCCGCGCCGCCACGCCCGCCGAGACGGCCCGTGCCCGGCCTGTGCGTCGTGCGCCGCCACGACCCCGGCCGGTGGACGCCGAGGCCTCGCCCGTCGCCGATCCGGCGCCTTCTGCCCCCCGCGCCGCGGACATCTCCGAACCGCGCGTCGCCCCGACCAAGGCCAGCCGCGCCACGCGCAAGGATGCCGACGTGGATCAGCGCACCTTTGATTTCGTGCGCCCGCCGGGGGCCTTTGACCTGCCGTCACTGGCCACCCTGGCCAAGCCGGAGAAGCGCGTCGGCGCGGTCGATGAGACCGCCCTGAAGCAGAATGCCCGGCTGCTGGAAGAAGTGCTTCAGGAGTTCGGCGTGCGCGGCTCGATCGACCAGATCCGCCCTGGTCCGGTCGTCACCCTTTACGAACTGGTTCCCGCCCCCGGGGTCAAGCACGGCCGGGTGGTGGCACTGGCCGATGATATTGCCCGGTCGATGTCTGCCCGGGCCTGCCGCATCAGCGTGGTGCAGGGCAGGAATGCCATCGGCATCGAACTGCCCAATGCCAAACGCGAAACCGTCTATCTCCGCGATCTGCTGGCCTCGGGCGAGTATGACAAGCCCGCCCATCTGTTGCCGCTGGCGCTGGGTGAGACGATCGGCGGCGAGCCCTATGTCGCCGATCTGGCGCGCATGCCGCACCTGCTGATCG
>CAXICH010000116.1:0-6809 GCA_964022245.1 uncultured Alphaproteobacteria bacterium | reverse complement strand
GGCGTCGTCCAGACGATGTTCTGCGACGGATCCTTGATGTCGCAGGTTTTGCAGTGGACGCAGTTCTGGGCGTTGATCTGGAAGCGCGGATTGGATTTGCCGTCCTCGTCGTACAGCACTTCATAGACCCCGGCCGGGCAGTACAGCCGGGCAGGTTCTCCATATTTCGGCAGGTTCACCTGGATCGGCACCGAAGGGTCCAGCAGCTTCAGGTGTGAGGGCTGGTCCTCGTCATGGTTGGTGTTCGAGATGAAGACCGAGCTCAGCTTGTCGAAGCTCAGCTTGCCGTCCGGCTTGGGATAGGCGATCGGCTTGTGCTTCGAAGCCGGTTCAGTCGAAGCCGCATCGGTCTTGCCGTGGCCCAGCGTACCGAACGGCGACCAGCCGCGGAACAGGCTGGTGATCTGCATGTCGATCCCGCCCAGCAGGGTGCCGAAGAAGGCGCCGTATTTCGACAGCAGCGGCTTGACGTTGCGCACCAGTTTCAGCTCGCGGGCGATGTCCGACGCTTCATAGGCCGTCTGGTATTCGACCAGTTCATCTCCCGAGCGACCGGCCTTCAGGGCGTCGAAGGCCGCATCGGCGGCGAGGATGCCCGAGCGCACCGCATTATGGCTGCCCTTGATGCGCGGCACGTTGACGAAGCCGGCCGAACAGCCGATCAACACCCCGCCCGGGAAGGCCAGCTTCGGCACCGACTGATAGCCCCCCTCGGTGATTGCCCGCGCGCCGTACGAGATACGCTCGCCGCCTTCCAGATGGTCGGCGATCGCCGGGTGATGCTTGAAGCGCTGGAACTCGTCGAACGGCGACAGGAAGGGGTTCCTGTAGTTCAGGTGCACCACGAACCCGACGGACACATAGCGGTCGCCGAAGTGGTACAGGAAGGACCCGCCACCGGTCTTGTCGTCCAGCGGCCAGCCCAGGGTGTGCTGCACCAGGCCGGGCTGATGTTTGTCGGCCGGGACCTGCCACAGCTCCTTGATCCCGATGCCGTACTTCTGCGGCTCGGCCGTATCGCACAGGTTGTGGCGGGCCATGATGGTCTTGGCCAGCGAACCGCGCACGCCTTCACCGATGAAGACATATTTGCCGCGCACCTCGATACCGGGCTCGAAGTCGTCGGTCGGCTTGCCCTCGCGGTCCAGTCCGAACACCCCGGCAACCACGCCAGCGACGCGCCCGGACGGTTCGTCCCACACCACATGGCTGGCGGCCATGCCGGGATAGACCTCGACACCCAGCGCCTCGGCCTGTTCGCCCATCCAGCGGGTCAGATTGGCCAGCGACCCGACATAACAGCCGTGGTTCTTCATATAGGCGGGCTGCGGCAGCAGGGTGATATCGAGTTGCCCCTGTGGCCCCAGCACCAGGAATTTGTCCTTGGTCACGGGCGTGTCGAGCGGCGCGCCCTTTTCCTTCCAGTCGGGGAACAATTCGCTCAGGCCGGCCGGGTCGATGACCGCGCCCGACAGGATATGCGCCCCGACTTCGGAGCCTTTTTCCAGCACGGCGACCGAGACGTCATGGCCCTCGGACGCGGCCTTCTGTTTCAGGCGGATGGCGGCGGCCAGTCCCGCGGGACCGGCGCCCACGATGACGACGTCATATTCCATGGCCTCGCGCTCGGCGCCGGTCAGGGCCTCCACCGCGGGCAGTCGGTCGATAACGGCTTCCTGCCAGGCGTTCTTCGCTCCGCCTTCGGTGGCATCGTTGGCCATGTGGTCGGCTCCCCTTGAAATGTGTGTCCGAACCCGGTTCGGTCCGCTGCTGATCCCTTATCAGAAGGTGACGTGGGGGTGGTCAAGGCTTACACCCCCCTCATCAACCCTGTGACCCGGCCTGCATGAACGCTTCACCCGCCGCTTCGGATGCCCTGACCGCGCTTCTGGCCTTCTGGCACGATGCGGGCGTCGAGGACTGTTTCGGCGATGCGCCCACAGATCGCGCCCGGGAAACCGCCCCGCCGCCGCCCGCCAAGGCGACCCGCGCCCCGGCCGCCGCCCAGCCCGCTACCGTCACCCCCCTTCGCGCCCCTGCGTCGTCGGCCAGGGTCTCGACCGACACCGTCGCCGACGCTGTGGCCCTCGCGCGAACTGCGGCGAAGGCAGCGGATTCGCTCGAATCCCTGACCGAGGCGATTCGCGGGTTCGAGGCCTGTCCCCTCAGCGGCATGGGGGCCCGTCAGGCTGTGGTCTGGCGCGGCGAGGCCACGGCGCCCGTGATGATCGTCGGCGAGGGCCCCGGTGCCGAGGAAGACGCCCAGGGTCTGCCCTTTGTCGGCAAGGCCGGGCGTTTGCTGGACCGCATGCTCAGGGCCGCGAACCTCGAGGGACAGGTGATCATCACCAACACCGTCTTCTGGCGGCCGCCCGGCAATCGCACCCCCTCACCCGAGGAGCAGGCGATCTGCGCGCCGTTCGTGGCGCGCGCCTTTGCCCTCGTGAAGCCGAGACTGGTGCTGACCGTGGGCGCCGCGGCCGCCCGGGCTATCCTGCACAGCAACGAGGGCATCACCCGCCTGCGGGGCAACTGGGGTGACTGGCACCTGCCCGAGGGGGGCGTTTCGGCCCCCGTCATGCCCACGCTGCATCCGGCCTTCCTGTTGCGCCAGCCGCAGGCCAAGGCCCTCGTCTGGGCCGATCTGCTGGCCATCGCCGCGCGTCTCGACGCCCCGAACCCGAACGCCTGACTCAAAATCGCCCCATTGAGGCGACAGCTATCGGGCCCTGTCCCGGGGGGGCAATCCGGGCTGGCATCAGCCTTGCCCCGTCCTCGACATCCGGCAGGGACCTGACCGGATACGGGACAGAGGAGTGAGCGCGATCCAAAGGGGCGGCATGATCACGGGCACAGTCACACGGCCATGGCGGACGATTCTGGCGGCCCTGCTGCTGGTGGTTGGCCTTGCCCTGCCCGGCATGGCCCTCGCCCAGCCCCGCGTGCTGAGCAATTCCGACCGGCTCAGCTATACCAATGCCTATGATGCCCTGCGCCGCGGCGACCTTGAGACGGCCCGCGCCTCGGCCCGTCAGGCCGACGACCGCGTCCTGCTGGGCCAGGTCGAGTTCGAGCGCCTGTTTCACGCCGACTATGTCTCCAGCTTCGAGGAACTCAGCGCCTGGCTCGATGAATACGCCGACCTGCCCGAGGCCCCGCGCGTCTATGCCCTCGCCTTGCGCCGGCGCCCCGATGGCGCGCCCGAACCCCGCCGCCCGCGCCGCGTCGACGGTCGCACCTGGGAAAGCCTGACCGAGGCAGAAGGCGCCAAGGCCGCCCGCATCGCCTTCAATGCCGACAACCTCGCCGACGCCCGGGCCACCGGCATTGCCATCGGCGACTGGTGGGTGGTCGGACTGGCATCCTGGCGCATGGGGGATTTCCCGGCGTCTTTCACGGCCTTTGAACGCGTCGCCTGGGACCCCACCGAGGATGCGTGGGTCCGGGCCGGGGCCGCCTTCTGGGCTGCACGGGCCGCCGCCCAGTCCGGCCAGCTGGAGCAGATCGAGCCCCTGCTGCGCCTGTCCGCCTCCTGGCCCGCGACCTTCTATGGGCAGATTGCCCTCTATCAGCTCGACATCGAGCCGACCCTGATCAACTGGGGCCCCCAGCCGTATGCGGCAACCGGCGACGACGGCCTTCGCGCCATCGCCTTCACCCCCGACATCCGCATCGACGACGAGAGCCTGATCGCCTTCATCGAGCGCGACCCCGAGGCCCGACGCGTGGTCGCCTGGATCGAGGTCGGCCGGCTGGACGACGCCCGCGAGCAGTTCCGCACCGGCCTCCGCAGTGCCACGACCGAGGAGGACCGCAAGCTTTGGTCTGCGCTGGGCCGGGCCTTCTCGCGACAGCTGACCCCTCGCGCCCGCGACGCCGAAGCGATCGACGCGGCCCGCTACCCCATGCCCCTGCTGGAGCCCGAGGGCGGCTTCGTCATCGAGCCCTCTCTGGTCTATGCCATCGCCCGCAAGGAAACCGACTTTAATCCGCGGGTTCGCTCCGGGGCCGGCGCCTATGGCCTGATGCAGGTCATGCCGACCACCGCCGCAGAACTCAGCGGCGACCGGGGCTTTATCTCTAACCCCGAGCGACTGTTCGAGCCGACGGTTAACATGCGTCTGGGTCAGGCCTATGTGATCAAGATGCTGGGCCTGTCCGCCTTCAACGGCGACATCCTGCGCACCGTGGCGTCCTACAACGCCGGTCCCGGGCCGATGCTCGGCGCATTGCGCAAGCTGGGCCCCGACGCCGACCCGCTGCTGCTGATTGAAACGATCGATGTGCCGCAGGCGCGGGACTACGTCGAAAAGGTAATGGCGGCCTACTGGGTCTATCAACGCCTGCAGGGCCGACCGCTGAACACCCTCAAGGCTCTGGCCACAGGCCAGTCAGGCATTTCCATCTATCTGGACTTCGTGCCCCCGCCGCCCGTCCCGGAAATCCAGGACCAGAGGGAAGTCACCCCGCCGGACCCTTCAGAGCAGGCTGCTGAGCAGCAAGGCTGACAGGCTGCAGGCCACCACGATACTCACGACCACGCTGACCCAGCCGGGCTGGGCGGCGTTGACGGGTCCGGGGGCAACAGGCGAAGACATGGGGGTCTCGGGGGCTGGGATGCGTTCTTCGTCGAACGTTCCCGACCCTGCCATCGTTCCCCTAAAAAGCGGTGTTCGGTGACGGTTAACCGATCTCTTTCAGACCGGCCTCACTCCATTCCAGGAAATCCGCCTGCGACAGCAGGGTCCTGCAGTAGTCGGCCGCCGTGCCGTCATCGCCATGGGCATCCAGATCGATGCAGAAGTGGCGGAAGCGCGCCGCCACCGGCGTGAAGAAGGCGTCGGCGATCGACCAGTCGCCGAACAGATAGGGACCGCCCTCGCCGAACCGGGCCTTCGCATCGAGCCACATGGCGACCATGCGCCGGATGTCGGCGGACAGGGTCGCGGACGGGACATGGGCCTCCCCCGGCTCGCCCACCATCGGATGGTCCGGCCCCATGCCCAGATCGTTGCGCAGGGTCCCGAACGCCGAGTGCATCTCGCAGACCACCGACCGCGCCACCCAGCGCGCGGGCGGATCGACGGGCCACAGCCGCGCATGGGGATAGTGCTCCTCGGCCCAAAGGGCGATCGCCAGACTGTCCCAGACGGTCACGCCCTCCACCTCCAGCGCCGGCACCTTGCCCGCCGGCGCATGCCGGGCGATCTGGTCGGCCGTATCGGGCCGGTTCAGGGCGATCATCACCTCCTCGAACTCGGCCCCGCACCGCTTCAGGATCAGCCACGGTCTCAGCGACCACGTGGAATAGGCCTTGTCTCCGAGGATCAGCTTCATGACGGGGCTCCCTTGCTCTCGGCGACTGAATGGACCCGGCCCGGATTCGCCGCAACCTTGACTCGCCCGGCCCGGCGACCCAAACGCCAGCCCATGATCACGCGCTATTCCCGCCCCGCCGCCACCGACATCTGGTCGCAAGAGACCAAATACCGGATCTGGTTCGAGATCGAGGCGCATGCCGCCACGAAGATGGCCGAGCTCGGCACCATCCCGGCCAGCGCCGCCGAGGCCATCTGGGCCAAGGGCAAGGACGTGACCTTTGATGCCGACCGCATCGACGAGATCGAGCGCACAACCAAGCACGACGTCATCGCCTTCCTGACCCATGTGGCCGAGATCGTCGGCGACGAGGCCCGCTTCCTGCACCAGGGCATGACGTCGTCGGATGTGCTGGACACCTGCTTCTCGGTGCAGCTGGCGCGCGCCTCGGACCTGCTGGTCGAGGGCGTCGACCGGGTGCTGGCGGCGCTTGAGACCCGGGCGAAGGAGCACAAATTCACCCCCTGCGTCGGCCGCAGCCACGGCATCCATGCCGAGCCGGTTACCTTCGGTCTGAAGCTGGCCGGCTATCACGCCGAGTTCCAGCGCGCCCGCCGCCGTCTGGTTACGGCGCGTGAGGAGATCGCCACCTGCGCCATCTCGGGCGCCGTCGGCACCTTTGCCAATGTCGATCCGGCGGTCGAGGCCTATGTCGCCGACAAGATGGGCCTGTCGGTCGAGCCCGTCTCGACCCAGGTGATCCCGCGCGACCGTCACGCGGCCTTCTTCGCCGCGTTGGGCGTTGTTGCCTCCTCCGTCGAGCGTCTGGCCGTCGAGATCCGCCACCTGCAGCGCACCGAGGTGCTCGAGGCCGAGGAGTTCTTCGACAAGGGCCAGAAGGGCTCGTCGGCCATGCCGCACAAGCGCAACCCGATCCTGACCGAGAATCTCACGGGTCTCGCCCGGCTGGTGCGCTCGGCCGTGACCCCGGCCATGGAGAACGTCGCCCTCTGGCACGAG
Organism: uncultured Alphaproteobacteria bacterium; assembly: GCA_964022245.1. Taxonomy (GTDB): domain Bacteria; phylum Pseudomonadota; class Alphaproteobacteria; order Caulobacterales; family Caulobacteraceae; genus Brevundimonas. Next base: position 470 of record CAXICH010000116.1, on the reverse strand, counting down.
CGCGACATCAGCCATTCCTCGGTCGAGCGCGGCATCGGCCCCGACGCCACCATCCACCTCGACTTTGCCCTGCATCGTCTGGCCGGCGTGGTTGAGCGCCTGAACGTCTATCCGGCCAATATGGAGAAGAACCTCAACCTGCTGGGCGGGCTGGTCCATTCCCAGCGCGTCATGCTGGCCCTGACCCAGGCCGGTGTCAGCCGCGAGGACGCCTATGCCGCGGTGCAGGAAAACGCGATGAAGGTCTGGCGCGGCGAGGGTCGGTTCCTCGACTTTCTGAAGGCCGATGACCGGGTCATCCTGTCGCAGTCCGACCTCGAGGCGCTGTTCGACATCGGCTATCACACCAAGCATGTCGACACTGTTTTCAAACGTGTTTTTGGGGACGCATGAGGGTGGTCGCGGTGAATTGATCGCGCGGTCTTTTTCCTGCCCGATGCATCCTTTTCCGGTCTGAGCAGTAATTCCCC
>CAXICH010000115.1:0-6893 GCA_964022245.1 uncultured Alphaproteobacteria bacterium | reverse complement strand
TGGGCTGGGGCGGCTGGTGGTTCTGGGACCCGGTCGAGAACGCCAGCTTCATGCCGTGGCTGGCGGCGGCGGCCCTGCTGCACAGTGCCGTGGTGACCGAGCGGCGCGGGGCGCTGATCGGCTGGACGGTGTTTCTGGCTCTGGTGGCCTTCACCCTCTCGATGCTCGGGGCCTTCCTCGTGCGCTCGGGCGTGCTGACCAGCGTCCATGCCTTTGCCGTCGATCCCGAGCGGGGATTGATGCTGCTGGCCATACTGGGGCTGACGGCGGGGGCGGCCTTTACCCTGTTCGCGCTCCGGGCCGGGCAGCTGACGGGCAAGACCCTGTTCGCGCCGATCAGCCGCGAGGGCGCGCTGGTGATCAACAATCTGTTCCTGTCGGTGGCGGCGGCGACGGTGCTGGTCGGGACCCTGTATCCGCTGGTGCTCGAGGCGGCGGGCGGGGCGACGATCTCGGTCGGGCCGCCCTATTTCGCGGTGACCTTTACGCCCCTGATGGCCATGGCGCTGATCATCCTGCCGATGGGCCCCCTGCTGGGCTGGAAGCGCGGCGACCTGATCGGGGCCCTGCAGCGGCTGGCGTGGGCCGCGGGTCTATCGCTGGTGTTCGCCCTGATCGCCTGGGGTCTGTTCCAGCCGCGTCAGGCGCTGACCGGGGCCGGCCTGGCGCTGGGGGCGTGGCTGGTGCTGGGGGCGCTGGCGGAACTGGCCGAACGTATCCGCCTGTTCGGCAAGCGCACGGCGGGCGAGCTGGGACGTCGCACCCGGGCCCTGCCGCTGGCGGCCTGGGGCATGACGGCGGCGCACGCCGGGCTGGGCCTGTTCGTGCTGGGCGCGGTCGTCGAGACGGGGCTGAAGGTCGAGGCGGCGCGCCCGCTCGAGGTCGGCCAGACGATCGCCGCCGGTCCCTATCAGGCGACGCTGCGGTCGGTGGAGATTATCGAGGGCCCCAACTATCTCGCCGAAAGTGCCACGCTGGAGGTCGAGCCTCTGGGCGGTGGGCGGCCCGAGACGGTGCGGGCCGAAAAGCGGTTCTTCCCGGCCGGGGGCCAGACGACCACCGAGGTCGGCCTCAGCTTCCACGGTCTGGATGATGTCTATCTGGTGCTGGGCGAGCGGCGGCTGAGCGCGGGAGGCGAACGGGCCTGGACAGTGCGGATGAACTGGAATCCGTGGGCGCGGCTGATCTTTCTGGGACCGGCCCTGATGGCGCTGGGGGGGCTGCTGTCGCTGCTGGACCGGCGGCTGCGGACCGTCGACACGACCCGACGCAGGAAGGCCGCGGCATGAGGCGGCTGTTGATCCTTGCCCTGATGCTGGGACTGGCAGGGCCGGCGCTGGCGCAGGAGCCGCCGGCCGCACCGGATCGCCCGCTGGCCAATGCGGACCAGGAGGCGCGCGCCCAGGCCCTGTTCGAGGAGATCCGCTGCGTCGTCTGTCAGCATGAGTCGATCGCGGATTCACCGGCGGGTGTGGCCTCGGACATGCGGCGATGGGTGCGTGAGCGGATCGCCGAGGGCCAGACCGATGCCGAGGTCCGCGACGGACTGGTGGCCCGGTACGGCGACTATGTGCTGTTCACCCCGCCGGTGCGGCCGGGTACCCTGCTGCTGTGGGGGCTGCCGCTGGTGCTGGTGCTGGGCGGCGCGGGGGTGCTGGTATGGTTCGGGCGCAGGCGGTCCGGGCCGGTCGAGCCGGACGCTGATCTGACAGCGGCGGAACGGGCACGGGTCGACAATCTTCTCAAGGCGGCAAGAACCGGCCCCGAAGATGACTCAACTTTGCCGCCAAAAACCCGCGACGGGACGTCCTGATGCGCACCGTCACCGGTCCCGCCGTATCGCGGCGATTGGTGATCGGGGATAAGGGCCTATATCGTCACGGAAACGCCGCCCTGATTTGGGGCGACGCGGTCGATCGAACAGGAACCGGATGTTGAAGCGCAAGGAGTTCATCATAGGCGCGGCCGCAGGGCTGCTGGTGGCGGTCGTCGCCACGGCAGGCGGTCTGATTCGCTGGCCGGGGATGGACGGGAGCCTGCTGTCGGTCAGCGGCCCGATCACGCCTTCGGCGGGCGCGCCGGGCGCTGCCTTTGGACCGCCGCCGGGTGCGCCGGTCAGCTTTGCCGACATCTTCACCCAGGTGGCCCCGGCGGTCGTGCAGATCGATGTACGGACCCGCGTGCCGCGTCGCGCGGCCGAGACCTTCCAGATCCCGGGCCTGCCGTTCGAATTCGAGGGACCCGAAGGCGAGGGTGAGACTCCCGAAGGCGAGACTACCCTGGGCGCGGGTTCGGGATTCTTCATCTCGGAAGACGGCTACATCGTCACCAATAACCACGTGATCGCCAATGCCGAGGAGATCACTGTCCGGCTGGCCGACAATCGCGAGCTGCCGGCGCGTCTGGTGGGCCGCGACGAGAGCACGGACCTCGCCGTCATCAAGGTCGATGGCGGGCGCTTTCCCTATGTCAGCTTCGAGGAGTCGGCCGAGCCGCGCGTCGGCGACTGGGTGATTGCGGTCGGCAATCCGTTCGGCCTCGGCGGCACGGCGACGGCGGGCATCGTCTCGGCCAAGTCGCGCGACCTGCGCGACGCCTCCAGCAACTATGTCGACTACATCCAGATCGACGCGGCCATCAACCGGGGCAACTCCGGCGGACCCACGTTTGACATTTACGGACGGGTGATCGGAGTCAACACGGCGATTTTCTCGCCGACCGGCGGCTCGATCGGCATCGGTTTTGCCATCCCGGCCGACACCGCCAAGACCATCACCGACCGGCTGATGCGCGGCGAACAGATCGAGCGGGGCTATCTGGGCGTGACCATCGCGGATCTGGAACCGTTCCGCGAGGCCATGGGGCTGGACGCCGGGATCAATGGCGCCCTGATCAGTGATGTAACGCCCGGTGGCCCCGCCGCGCGCGGCGGGCTGCGCCCCGGGGATGTCGTCATTGAGCTGAACGATGCGGCCGTCGTGGATTCCACAGACCTGACCCGCAAGGTCGGAGCGGCGGGTGTCGGCGATACGATCGAGGTCGTCGTGCTCCGGGGCGAGCGGCGGCTGGTGGCCCGGGTGCGGGCGGCCAAGCGCCCGTCGCAATCGGAACTGGATGCCCTGCAGAGGCCCGGGCGTCGTCCGGTACCCGAAGCCAGTCCCGGGCAGGCCCTCGCCGGGCTGACCCTTGCCCCGATGACGCCTGAGCTGCGCGCCAGATACGAGATCCCGGCCGGGGTCGACGGTGTGGTCGTGGTGGCCGAGGCCCGCATCGGGCAGAGCCGGTTCGTGCCGGGCGTCGTCATTCTGCAGGCCGGTGTGAAGCCGGTGCGCAGCATCGCCGACATCCAGGCCGAGATCGCGCGGGCGCGGGCGGCGGGTCAGGACGAGTTCTTCATTCTGGCGTGGTCGCCCGACGGAAACGGGCCTGTGCTTCTGGACGTCCCGGCGCAGGCGTCGGCGCGGCCGCGCGCACCGGCGACAACGCAGTAAGGAAACGGGCCGGGATCGGCTATCATTCGGGACGAATCCCGCAGGTACGGGAACGAAGGGAGAGGGCAATGCGCATTCTGGTGGTCGAGGACGACGCCGAAGCCGCGACGGCGATGGTTCGGGGACTGACCGAGGCCGGGCACGAGGTGGTCCATGCCGTGGACGGGGCCTTTGGCCTGCTGGAGGCGCAGAAGGGCGGATATGACGTCTATGTCGTCGACCGGATGATGCCGCGCCTCGACGGGGTCGGCATGGTCGAGACCGTGCGCAAGAACGGCGACCAGACGCCGGTGCTGTTCCTGTCGGCGCTGGGCGAGGTCGAGGATCGAGTCACCGGCCTGCAAGCGGGGGCGGACGACTATCTGGTCAAACCCTATGCCTTTGCCGAGCTGATCGCGCGGGTCGAGGCCCTGTCGCGGCGGCGCGAGACCGGCTCGGTCGCGACGGTGCTCAAGGTTGGCGACCTGGAGATGAACCTGATCAGCCGCGATGTGACCCGCGCCGGTCAGGAGATCGACCTGCAGCCGCGCGAGTTCCAGCTGCTGGAATTCATGATGCGCCACGCCGGCCAGTCGGTGACCCGCACCATGCTGCTGGAGAAGGTCTGGGAATATCATTTCGACCCCCAGACCAACGTCATCGACGTCCACATCAGCCGCCTGCGCTCCAAGATCGACAAGGGCTTCGACAAGGCCATGCTGCAGACCGTGCGCGGCGCGGGATACCGGCTGGAGGCGTAGGCCGGGACCATGCGCCTGCCGTCGCTCTTCCGGCGGACGCCGTTCCGGCTGACGCTGCTGTTCCTGGCGCTGTTCGCGACGGCGTCGGCGGCAGTGCTGGCGTGGGTCTATGTGGCCTCGGCCAATGAGGCGCGGCTGAGGGCCGAGGAGGCGGTGCGCACCGAGGTCACCACCCTGACCGGGATCTACGATGCGCGAGGCCTTGACGCCCTGAACATGGCGGTCATCGACCGCACCCTGACCCGCGACAACTTCCTGTATCTGCTGATCGACGCCGAGGGGAACCGGGTGACCGGCAGCCTCAATGTCTCGCCCATCCAGGACTATGAGGGCGGCACCGTCTGGCACACCTTCCCCATGACCGACACCCTGCCCGACGGACGGGTGGTGCGGCCCCAGTCGCGCGGGGTGCAGATGACCCTCCGCGGCGGCGAGCAGCTGTTCGTCGGCCAGTCGCTGGGCGACACCGAGGCCTATCTCGGACGGCTGACCCAGGCCCTGTGGGGCGCGATGGGCATCGTCGTGCTGCTGGGCCTGATCGGTGGCCTGCTGGTCAGCCGCAATCTGGAGCGGGCCATGGGCCGACTGAACCGCACGGTGCTGGCGGTGCAGGACGGCGACCTGAAAGCCCGGGTGGCGGTGCGCGGCTCGGGCGACGAACTGGACGAGCTGGGCCAGGGGCTGAACGGCATGCTGGACCGGCTGGAAGGCTCCATGGCCTCGATCCGCCATGCGGGCGACGCGATCGCCCACGACCTGCGCTCACCGCTGACCCGCATGCGGGCCAAGCTGGAGGTCGCCCTGATCGATGCCGAGGCGGGCAAGGTCAGCGGTACCGAGGCACTGGAGCTGGCCCTGTCGGAGGCCGACGACCTGCTGAAGACTTTCAACACCGTGCTGGCCATCGCCCGGCTGCAGGCGGCGGCGGGGTCGGGGCGGATCCCGGACGCCAAACGCTTTGACGCCGCCGATCTCGCCGCCGATCTGGCCGAGCTTTACGAGCCGGCCGGCGAGGACAAGGGACTGGAGTTTTCGGCCGAGATCGAGCGCGGCCTTGAGATCATGGGCAATCGGCCCTTCCTGACCCAGGCGCTCGCCAACATCATCGACAATGCCATCAAATACACGCCCGAGGGCGGGGCGGTGAAGCTGCGTGCCCGGCGGCGGTCGTCGGGCGAGATCGAATTCTCGGTCACCGACACGGGGCCGGGGGTGCCGGAGGAAGATCGCGAGCGGGTGATCGAACGCTTCGTGCGTCTGGATAACAGTCGCACCGAGCCGGGCTCGGGGCTTGGCCTGGCGCTGGTCGGGGCGGTGATGGAGGCCCACAACGGCCGTATCCAGCTGGATGAGGGCCCGGGGGTCTATAACGGTCACGGGCCGGGGCTGAGGGTGGCGCTGGTGCTGGCCGCCGCGCCATGACCTTGCCCGGGGACGAGGCGCTCGCCGACCGGATCACCCCCTGCGGGCCGACGCTCGACTCGCCGGGGCTCGATACCCTGAGAACGCAGCTGCTCGAGTCGAACCCCGGTCCGACGCTGGCGGCGGCCTGGCCGGCGCTGGCCCCGGTGTTTGCCGCCTCGCCCTATCTGGCGTCGCTGGCCCGCAGGCGACCCGAGGCGCTGGGCGAGATGCTGGCGGCCAGCCCCGAGGCGACCCTCGCCGGGATCCTGACGCGGACAGAGGCCCTGACGGGGGGCGCCGACGACATGAAGCGCCCGCTGCGGCAGGCCAAGGCCGACCTGCACCTGCTGACGGCGCTGGCCGATCTGGGCGGGGTCTGGGATCTCGAGGCGGTGACCGGCGCCCTGTCGCGCTTCGCCGATGCGACGTCACAGGCGGCGCTCAGGGCCGTCGCCCACGACCTCCGCGAGCGGGGCCGTCTGGTTTCGGATCCCGACCAAGACAATCCTGTCCCCGGCCTGTTCGGTCTGGCCATGGGCAAGCACGGCGCGCTGGAGCTGAACTATTCCAGCGATATCGACATCTCGCTCTTCTACGACCCCGAGCGGCTGGCGGGGGCCCTGGCCGAGGGTGTCGAGATGCAGCGCACGGTCGACCGGGCGGCCCAGGCCTTTGCCGCCCTGCTGACCGAGCGGACCGGCGACGGCTATGTCTTCCGGGTGGACCTGAGGCTGCGGCCCGACCCGTCCTCGACCCCCCCGGTCGTGGCCGTGCCCATGGCGCTGGATTACTATGAGGGTGTCGGCCAGAACTGGGAGCGGGCGGCCTTTATCAAGGCGCGCGCCATGCTGGGGGACCGGCAGGCCGGGCGCGAATTCCTCGAGGCGCTGGTGCCGTTCGTCTGGCGCCGCAGCCTCGATTATCAGGCCATTCTGGATGTCCAGTCGATCAAGCGGCAGATCCATGTGCACAAGACGGGCGAGGGGCTGGAGGCCGCGGGGGCCAATCTGAAGCTGGGCCGGGGCGGCATCCGCGAGATCGAATTCTATGCCCAGACGCAGCAGCTGATCCTGGGCGGGCGTAACCCGGCGCTGCGCCTGCCGGCGACCTTGCCGGCGCTGGCGGCCCTGACCCGCGAAGGCCATGTGCCGGAGGCGACCCGCGCGGCGCTCAGCGCGGCCTATGTCCGGCTGCGCGGGCTGGAACACCGGGTGCAGATGCTGGCCGACGAACAGACCCACGCCCTGCCGGTCGATGA
>CAXICH010000114.1:0-6944 GCA_964022245.1 uncultured Alphaproteobacteria bacterium | reverse complement strand
GCATGCTGCTGATGCACTCGAACAACCGCGAGGACATCAAGGAAGCCTACGCCGGTGACATCGTCGCCCTGGCCGGCCTGAAGGAAACCCGCACCGGGGACACCCTGTGCGATCCGGTCAAGTCGCCCGTCATCCTCGAAAAGATGGAATTCCCGGCGCCGGTGATCGAGATCTCGGTCGAGCCCAAGACCAAGGCCGACCAGGAGAAGCTGGGCGTCGCCCTGGCCAAGCTGGCCTCGGAGGATCCCTCCTTCACGGTCTCGACCGATCACGAGTCCGGCCAGACCATCCTGAAGGGCATGGGCGAGCTGCACCTCGACATCAAGATCGACATCCTGCGCCGCACCTACAAGGTCGACGCCACGATCGGCGCGCCCCAGGTCGCCTATCGGGAGTCGCTGGGCCGCAAGGTCGACATCGACTACACGCACAAGAAGCAGACCGGTGGTACGGGCCAGTTCGCCCGCGTCATGATCACCTTCGAGCCCGGTGAACCCGGTTCGGGCTTCGTGTTCGAGAACTCGATCGTCGGCGGTGCCGTGCCGAAGGAATACATCCCGGGTGTCCAGAAGGGCCTCGAGTCCATCAAGGACAGCGGTCTGCTGGCCGGCTTCCCGCTGATCGACTTCAAGGCGACCCTGACGGACGGCAAGTTCCACGACGTCGACTCCAGCGTGCTGGCGTTCGAAATCGCGGCCCGCGCCGCCTTCCGCGAACTGAAGGACAAGGGTGCGCCCAAGTTGCTCGAGCCGATCATGGCGGTTGAGGTCGTGACCCCCGAGGAATACCTCGGCTCGGTCATCGGCGACCTGAACGGCCGTCGCGGCATGATCCAGGGTCAGGACATGCGCGGCAACGCCACCGTCGTGAACGCCTTCGTGCCGCTGGCCAACATGTTCGGCTATGTGAACACCCTTCGCGGGATGTCGCAGGGTCGCGCCCAGTTCACGATGCAGTACGACCACTATGATCCGGTGCCGCAACACGTCGCCGACGAAGTCATCAAGAATTACGCCTAACCCAACCCCCTGCTTCCGGCGGACCTGCGGTCCGCCGGGGGCCTGAAACCCTAGGACGAGCCCCCTGTTCAGGGGACGGAGAGAAGAGAATGGCCAAGGAAAAGTTTGAACGCACCAAGCCGCACTGCAACATCGGCACGATCGGTCACGTTGACCACGGCAAGACGACGCTGACGGCGGCGATCACGATGACGCTGGCCAAGGCCGGTGGTGCCAAGGCGATGAACTATGCGGACATCGACGCGGCGCCGGAAGAGAAGGCGCGCGGCATCACGATCAACACGGCGCACGTGGAATATGAGACGGCCAACCGTCACTATGCGCACGTCGACTGCCCCGGCCACGCCGACTATGTGAAGAACATGATCACGGGCGCGGCGCAGATGGACGGCGCGATCCTGGTGTGCTCGGCCGCGGACGGCCCGATGCCGCAGACCCGCGAGCACATCCTGCTGTCGCGTCAGGTCGGCGTGCCGGCGCTGGTGGTGTTCCTGAACAAGGTCGACATGGTCGACGACGAGGAGCTGCTGGAGCTGGTCGAGATGGAAGTGCGCGAGCTGCTGAGCTCGTACCAGTTCCCGGGCGACGACATTCCGATCACCAAGGGTTCGGCCAAGGCCGCGACCGACGGCGTGAACCCGGAAATCGGCGAACAGCGCGTTCTGGCGCTGATGGAGACGGTCGACGCCTACATCCCGCAGCCGGAGCGTCCGGTCGACCTGCCGTTCCTGATGCCGGTGGAAGACGTGTTCTCGATCTCGGGCCGCGGCACCGTGGTCACGGGCCGCGTCGAGAAGGGCATCATCAAGGTCGGTGAAGAAGTCGAGATCGTCGGCATCCGTCCGGTCCAGAAGACGACCTGCACGGGCGTCGAAATGTTCCGCAAGCTGCTGGACCAGGGCCAGGCGGGCGACAACGTCGGCGTGCTGCTGCGCGGCACCAAGCGTGAAGACGTCGAGCGCGGCCAGGTGCTGTGCAAGCCGGGCTCCATCACCCCGCACACCAAATTCCTGGCCGAGGCCTATATCCTGACCAAGGAAGAGGGTGGCCGTCACACGCCGTTCTTCACCAACTACCGTCCGCAGTTCTACTTCCGCACGACGGACGTGACCGGCATCGTGCACCTGAAGGAGGGTGTGGAGATGATCATGCCCGGCGACAACGCCGAGCTGAACGTCGAGCTGATCACCCCGATCGCCATGGACCAGGGCCTGCGCTTCGCCATCCGCGAAGGCGGCCGCACCGTCGGCGCCGGCGTGGTCTCCAAGATCACCGAGTAATCAGCCTCTACGGCTGAAAGTCGGAACGGCCCCCGGAGCGATCCGGGGGCCGTTTTCGTTGGGGCTGGATGAAGACCCGCTATCCGACCACGCCCGACGGCCGCTATTTCGTTGTCCGGGGCCGTCTGTGGCGCGCGACCAATCCGGCTCTACCGGAGCGGGAGAGGGAGCCCCTGGTCAAGGCGCTTATGGCGGCGCGACGCGAAGTGGGGCGGGCCCGAAAGGCCGATGACCGCGCGGCGCTGGTGGCGGCCGGGCAGGCCGTTGACGCGGCCAAGGTCGCGCTGGGCGAGCGCGGTCCGGTCTGGTGGACGGACGGCGCGCCGGATTTCAACAGGCATATGGTCCGCACAACCCCCTATGCCGACTGGTACGCGGGCCTTGAGGCCGGGGCTAGCGGATGATTCCCTGCCGGCCGCGCCCGAGCGGAGGGCAGGCTCTCGGGTCTAACGCAGGGCGCCGCTGAGGCCCGCGACGGTGTTGGCGGCCCAGCAGGCGTAGCCGGCATCATTCAGGTGCAGGTCGTCGGGACCGACCCCGCCGCCTTCCAGACCCGCCCAGCCGGACATGGGGCCGAAGCGCGGATCCACGGCATAGCCTTCACGGGCGCCAAGCCAGGCGATGGTGCCCGACACCCCGGCGAGCAGGGCGTTCCGGCCCCGGAAGCCGGGGTTGCGGGTGTCTTCCGGCAGGCGCTGGGGGTCGATCAGGATGACGTCGACCCCGGCGGCGTCGAGGATGTCCCGGCCACGTTCAAAGTCGCTGACCACCCGGGCGACGGTCAGGTCGCGCAGCATGTCATTCGTACCGAGCTGCCAGATCACCAGATCGGGGCGGGCGGCGTCTATCTCGGTCTGCAGGCGGTTGACCGTGTCGGCGGTCGTCTCGCCGCCGATGCCGCGATTGACGAGGGCGATGCGAGCGCCCGGAAAGCGCTCGCGCAGACCCGCCTCGACCAGCGGGACGTAGCCCCGCTCCGGCGCGCTGGCACCGACGCCCTCAATGCTGGAGGAGCCCACGGCGAGGATGGTCAACGATCCGGCCTGAAGGGCGGCGCGGCTGCGCACCAGACCGTCATTCGCCTGAAAGGCCTGGGCGGACACCGGGCAGGCTGCCGGCACCTCGAACGCCCTGATGGCAGAAGGGCCCGGCACGGCGGCGCAGGCCCCCAGTGCGAACACGGCCATAAGGGGGAGGAGGGTGCCGGCGGCGCGCATCAGTTTTCCTCGCCTGTGGCCGGGTCGGTTTCGGTCTCGCCGGAGTTGCTCGACCCTTCCGAGCCGCGCGGTTCCGTGGCCGGACGCGGGGGCTGGCCCGCCTTGCCCGGACGCTGGTCCTCGGTCTCGACGGAGCGGTTATCGGGGCGGGGGTCGGTCATGGGAGCGGTTCCTTTGAGGGGCAATGTGCCCGGTGAACCCCCAACGCTCAAGGCGGCCGGGCGGCTCCCGTTTGCACGGCATGTCTAACGTCTCGTTCACCATGGCTCTCAACTCCGGTTCAAGGCTGTTCGACTAGGTTCGGGATGAGGGGGTGCGCGATCGGCGGACCCGGCAGGGACAGACGAAACGGAAATGGCTATGGCTCTGAAGGTCGAGATGCTGGGCGTCGAGAGGCTGTCGGCGGATCACTGGACGCTGTGGGACCAGATGCGTCTGGCCAACCCGGCGCTGTCCAGCCCCTATTTCCGCCCGGAGTTTACCCGCATCGCCGCCGGAGTGACGCCGGGCGCACGGGTCGCCGTCCTGCACCGGGGCGAGGATGTCGTGGGCTTTTTCCCGCACCAGACGCGCGGCGGGGCGATCCAGCCGCTGGCGGCGCCCATGAACGATTATCACGGCATCATCAGTCATCCCGAGACGGCCCCGACACTGAACCATGTCGCGGGCCTGCTGGACGGCAACCGGCTGAACGTCAGTGGCTGGGTCGGGCCCGGCGGGGCCGGCCGTGTCCGGCAGGCCGTGATGTCCGTGCTTCCGGAAGAGGGTTTCGAGCCGTGGTATGCCGAGCGCCGCTCGACCGAAGGCAAGTATTTCAAGGACAAGGAGCGGGCCCGCCGCAGTCTTGAGACGGAACTGGGGCCGGTGCGGGTCGAACTGGGCCTGCGTGATCCGGACCTGTTGAGGCAGGTCATCGACCTGAAACGCGACCAATATCGTCGCAGCGGCCTGCATGATGTGTTCGCCTGTGGCTGGACTGTGCGGCTGCTGGAAGCCCTGATGGAGGCCGAGGGCGACTTCGGAGCCTCCATCGCCGGACTGTGGGCCGGAGGCCGGGTGTGTGCGCTGGAATATTCGCTGCACGCCGACAGCCACTATCATTTCTGGTTCCCGGCCTATGTGCCCGGTCTGTCCCGCTGTTCGCCGGGGGTCCTGCTGAGCCTGGAGACCATGCGGCAGGGCTCGGCGCAGGGCTACCGGGTGTTCGACTTCGGCTTCGGCGGGGAGCACTACAAGAAGTATTTCTGCAATGCGTCCCAGAGTCTGCGCGAGGCCGTGATCCAGAAGCCGGGCCTGAAGGCGAGTCTGGGTGGCGCCGCTGCAGCCACGCTGGAGACCCTGGTCGGGGCGACGCGCGGAGAGGCCCTGCGTACCAGTCTGAGGCGCCGCTGGTCGGCCATCGAGGCCTGCGAGATCGACGGTCTGGCCCGGGCGCGCGGCCTGGCGGCGGCGGCTCGCGCGGCCCTGCGCAAGACACCTGATATCCTGACGGCTTCGGCCTGATCCTCCGGAGACCCCCGATGCTGCAGAAGACCGCCAGCTCGCGCTACACCGGCCCGATCCAGAAGGCTGAAGTGCATCCCCATGCCCTGATCGACCGCGGCTTCGCCTCGGACGAGGCGCTGGCCGCCCTGCTGGACCGCTACCCGGCCGACCTGTTCGACATCAACCTGTACGACTACGACGATGACGGACAGTCGCGCCTGCGGACGGGTGCGCGCGGCCGGCTGTCGGGCGCGGAACTGCTGGAAGCGATCAAGCAGGGTCGCCTGTGGGTCAATCTGCGATCCGTCGAGCAGGGGTGGCCCGAGCTGTGGCAGGCGGCCATGGACGAGTTCGCGACCATCGAGGCCAGCTATCCGGGTCTGAAGGCGGTGCGAAATGCGGGACAGCTGATCCTGTCGTCGCCGAAGGCCAGGGTTCCCTATCATTTCGATGCGGCGGGTGTGGTGCTGTTCCACCTGCGGGGGCGCAAGCGGGTGTTCGTCTATCCGGGCGATGAGCTGCATCTGCCGGAGATCGCCATGGAACAGGTGGTCGCGCGCCAGACGACCGAAGAGGTCCCGTATGCGCGCAGCTTTGAAGCCGATGCGCAGGTGGTTGATCTGGAGCCGGGGCAGGCGCTGACCTGGCCCTTCTATGCGCCGCACCGGGTCGAGAACCTGGACCGGTTCTGCGTGTCTCTGTCGATGGACTTCCAGACCTGGCCGACGCGATTCCGCAATGGCGCCCTCTATGCCAATGCCGTGGCCCGGACGCGGGGCCACAGTCCGCGCTCGACGGACACCCTCGGTACAACGGGGCTGGCGGCGCGCTGGGCTGCCTCGCTGGCGATGAAGAAGCTGAAGATGATGCCGGACAGGGTTGCCGGGTTCGAACGGGACTTCGAACCCGAGGTCGGAGCGATCGACGGAGCAGGCTCCATTAATTCGAGGTCATGACCTCGAGTTAAAATGACAGGCGGAAGCCGGGCGCGCATCCTCTGCCCATGTTGGGAAAGGGAGGAACACCCATGAAGACCGCACTCATCCTGTCCGCCGCTCTGCTGTCGACGACCGCGCTTGCCGGGACCGCGCAGGCCCAGGACGTCCAGATCGAAAATGCCGTCGCCCGTGTCATCGTGCTGGTCGAGGACCGCGCCGATGTCGCCGTCGAGATCGAGCGCGGTGCGGCCGATCTGCCGGTGCCGACTGTTCGCCGGCGGGGCGATCGGCTTGAGGTCAACGGCAACCTGCCGCGTCGTGCCATCCGCAACTGCCGCTCGGGCCCGGATGGCGCGCGTCAGCCGGGGGAGGGAGCCTCGGTCGATGTCCGTGGCGTCGGTCGGGTCAATCTGAGCGACGCCCCGCTGATCGTCGTCCGGACACCCCGCAACGTCGACGTGAGTGCTTCGGGCGCCGTGTTCGGCACGATCGGACGAGGGGCAACCGACGTCGACTTCGGGAACGGCGGCTGCGGCGACTGGACCATCGCCAATGTCGACGGGCCGATCGACCTGTCCATGGGCGGCTCGGGGGACGCGCTGGTCGGTACCTCGGACCGACTGGAGATCGCGATTGGCGGTTCCGGCAGCGTCAGGGCTGGCGCAACGCGCGATCTGGAAGTCTCGATTGGCGGTTCCGGTGACGTGGACGTGGCCGGCGTCAATGGACCGGTCGAACTCGCCGTTGGCGGCTCGGGCGAGCTCCTGGTGCGCGGGGGCACGGCTCCGCGCATGGACATCTCCATCGCGGGCTCCGGCGACGTCGAATTCCGGGGCACCGTCGGTGATCTGGACGTCGCGGTGGCCGGCTCCGGAGACGTCCGGGTGTATGAGGTCACCGGCCGGGTCAGCCGCGCCGTGCTGGGTTCGGGCGACATTCGTATCGGGAGGTGACATCCGTGGGATTCCGCCCTTGACGCAGGCGGAATCGAACGGCATAAGCCCC